>JAKITD010000069.1 GCA_021648265.1 Flavobacteriaceae bacterium
CTTGAATACTTTATCTCTACTCACGGTGCACGTAAAGGACTTGCAGATACAGCCTTGAAAACTGCAGATGCAGGATACTTAACACGTCGTTTGGTAGATGTTTCACAAGATGTTATTGTTAACATTGTAGATTGTGGAACGTTAAGAGGAATCAATGTTTCTCCGTTAAAGAAAAACGAAGAAGTTGTTGAAACTTTAAAAGAAAGAATTTTAGGTCGTACTTCGTTGCATGATGTTTATAATCCTTTAACTGAAGAAGTTTTAGTAGAATCTGGTGGACATATTAATGAAGAAATTGCCGCTCAAATTGAAGCATCTCCAATAGATTCTGTTGAAGTACGTTCCGCATTAACTTGCGAAGCTAAAAAAGGAATTTGTGCTGCTTGTTACGGAAGAAACCTAGCCACTAACAAAATGGTGCAAATGGGTGAAGCTGTTGGAGTTGTTGCTGCACAGTCTATTGGTGAGCCAGGAACACAGTTAACACTTCGTACCTTCCACGTTGGTGGGGTAGCGGGTAATATTTCTGAAGAGAATAAATTAACTGTGAAGTTTGATGGAGTTGCTGAAATTGAAGATCTAAAAACTGTAAAAAGTAAAGATAAAGAAGGGAATGAGGTTGATGTAGTAATTTCAAGAACTTCAGAAATTAAACTGAAAGATAAGAAAACTGGAATAACCTTAAGTACGAACAATATCCAGTATGGTTCACATATTTTTATTAAAAATGGTGCATCACTAAAAGCAGGAGATATTGTTTGTCAATGGGATCCATTTAATGGGGTGATTATTTCTGAATTCTCTGGAAAAATTCAATACGAAAACTTAGAGCAAGGACTTACTTATCAAGTTGAAATTGATGAGCAAACGGGTTTCCAAGAAAAAGTAATTTCAGAATCTAGAGATAAAAAGAAAATACCTACGATATTAATCGTTGGTAAAAAAGGCGAGATTATTCGTTCTTATAACTTACCAGTAGGAGCACACCTTATGGTAAACGATAATGATAAAGTAGCTATTGGTGATATTTTAGTTAAGATTCCACGTAAATCATCTAAAGCAGGTGATATTACGGGTGGTCTTCCTAGAGTTACCGAGTTGTTTGAAGCACGTAATCCTTCTAACCCTGCTGTAGTAAGTGAGGTTGATGGTGTTGTTTCATTTGGTAAAATTAAACGTGGTAACCGTGAGATCATCGTGGAAACTAAGTTTGGTGATATTAGAAAATACTTGGTAAAATTATCAAATCAAATACTAGTTCAAGAAAACGATTTTGTTCGTGCAGGTATGCCACTTTCAGATGGATCAATTACACCGTTGGATATTCTTAATATTAAAGGACCTTCAGCAGTACAACAATACTTAGTAAACGAAGTACAAGAAGTATATCGTTTGCAAGGAGTAAAAATTAATGATAAGCACTTTGAGGTAGTTGTACGTCAAATGATGCGTAAAGTTAGAATTGTTGATCCAGGAGATACATTATTCCTAGAAAATCAATTAGCTCATAAATTTGATTTTATTGAAGAAAACGATAAAATCTTTGGAATGAAAGTAGTTGAAAATGCAGGAGATTCAGAAATGTTGAAAGAAGGACAAATTATTTCACCTCGTGATTTACGTGATGAAAATTCTATCCTTAGAAGAAATGATAAGCAGTTAGTTGTAACAAGAGACGTTGTTCCGGCAACGGCAACTCCCATTTTACAGGGTATTACACGTGCATCGTTACAAACCAAATCGTTTATATCTGCGGCTTCCTTCCAGGAAACAACCAAAGTATTAAACGAAGCAGCGGTTGCAGGAAAAATTGATTATTTAGAAGGACTGAAAGAGAATGTAATTGTAGGTAAAAGAATACCAGCAGGAACAGGTATGCGTAAATATGATACTATAATTGTTGGTTCTAAAGAGGAATTAGAAGAAATGACTCGCGAGAAGCAAGAAGTGAATTATAATTAAATGAGATTCCAATTTCATTTTTTATGAAATTGGTAAATCGAATTTATCCCGATGAAAATCGGGATTTAAATAATTTACATGTCATTTCGACTAAGCTCAATGACCGAAGTCTGAGCGGAGCCGAAGACTAAACTTTAATTTAATTTTTTTGATGAAAATCGAAATCAAATAATAGAGAAACAAAATCCCGATATCCATCGGGATTTTGTGTTTTATATAATAACCATTTTCTACCTTTGTAGAAACTTAAAAAAAGAAGATATGTCAGATTCAAACAAAAATAAAAAAGGACAAATTAATATAGAGTTGGACGAAAAGGTAGCTCAAGGCATCTATAGTAACTTGGCAATAATCAACCATTCTCAATCTGAGTTTGTGGTGGATTTTATCAGTATAATGCCTGGAGTTCCAAAAAGTAAAGTAAAATCTAGAATTGTATTAACTCCACAACATGCCAAACGATTTTTAAAAGCATTAGGTGATAATGTAAAACGTTTTGAAAATGCTCACGGTGAAATAAAAGACTATCAACAAACTCCAATGCCTATTAATTTTGGACCTACAGGAGAGGCTTAGATTCAGTAGAAAGTAAGTCAGTAGCCAGTACTCAGTTAATGGTTGGTTATAATGTGTTGTATAAGATGATTATTTTGGAAATTAATCAAACTCACTCACAAAGTGTAATTTTACTTTCGAGTATTTGGATTGTGCCATTTGTAAAGTGAACGAAGAGTCTGCAAAAAAAAAACACACTAATTGCCCACGTTTAAATTCGGTTAACTCTTTGTTGTTATGTTTTTCAGTATATATTCAACGGTTTCATAAACTATCGTTAATTATTTACTTATAAATAGACCAGTAATTACTATAATAATTGCTTGACTTCATTAACTGTTTGTGCGAACCAAAATTTGATATTATACCGTTTTCCATAATGTAAATTCTATCAGCAATTTTATTTAATGAATTTAATCTGTGAGAAATAAAAAATATGCTAATTTCTTTTTTAAGAGTGTTTAATAAATTAAAAATATATTGTTCAGTTTTTACATCCATTGCAGAATTGAACTCATCTAATATTAATAGTTGTGGCTTTTTATAAAGTACTCTTATTAGCGCAATAATTTGGGTTTGACCACCTGAGAGACTAATGCCTTCTTCACCCAAAATAGTGGAATAGTTTTGAGGTAATTCTGTGATAAATTTGTCAAAACCATAATTTTCGCAAAAACTAATAATACTTTCTGGTTTTTCTTCTTTACCTAATAAAATATTATCAATTACTGTTCCATTAAAAATTGTAATCTCTTGAGGAACAACGCCAATTATTCTTCGCCAATCTGCGGTATTTGTATCTTGAATATTAATACTATCATTAATAATAATAGAACCTTCTTCAAAAGAATGAAATTTTTGTAATATTTGCCCTAAAGTGCTTTTTCCACATCCGTTTTCTCCAATAATACCAATACATTCGTTTTTAGAAATAGAAATATTTATACCCTTTAGTAATTTACTTTGACCTAGAAAACGAAATGATAAGTCTTTAATAATTAATGATTCAAAAACATGTAATTTGATGTTTCCCATATTTTCTTTTTCCATTGCAGCAAATTCATACATTCTGTTAAAGGCAACTTTGGCTTCATTTATTGGTATTGCAATAAGGGCTAAATTAGCTACCGATGGTAAAAGTGAACCAACAATTGCCATAATCGCCATTAACTCGCCAATTTGCATACTTTCTTTATATACTTGTATAGTTGTATAAATTAAAGCACACATCAATAAAAGTAGGCTGAATAAACTTGAATAAAAAGATAACCGAACATTTATTTTACCAAGATTAAAGATTTTTTTCTGAAAATTCCCATAAATAAGTTTATTAATTTTTTGAAATATAGTTTGTCTATTATTGTTTTTTATTGTTGCAATACCTTGCATAGTGCTTATAAAGTTACTTTCATTAAAGGCATAACCCCGCATCACTTCTTTTTGAGCATAAATGATATGTTTATTAAAACTGTAAATTAAGAAAAAGTAAAAAGGTAAACTTACAGAGATTAATAGTCCTGTTTGCCAAGAATAAAAAAACAAAAACCCTAATGACACAACAGTAACTAATAAGTTAATAATTGCATTGCCAACTACTACTTGTATTACACGCTGAACACGTTGTGTGTCATTTAATCTTGCTACTAATTCGCCAATCTTTCGAGTGTCAAAAAAAGATTTAGGTAATTGTAATAGAGCCGAATAAAAATGATTAATAATCCTCTTGTTAAAATCTTTAGCTTGCCGAATTGAAAAATAGTCCCGTAATGCTGTTAAGAAAACTCGTATCAATAATAAAAAAGAAACCAAAACAACACCTGTAATCAGCTTATTTAAATCTTTTTCGGGTAATATCTCATCAATTAATTTTTGCAAAAAAAACAGCCATTGCCATCCCAAGAATTGCAATACCCAAGCCTAATAAAACACTAAATCCTATTAGTTTATAGTCCTCTTTTAGTAATTTTAAAAACCATTGTTTTTTGTTTTTCCTTATAGCTTTAACTTCTATGAAATATTTATTTGGCTTTAATGTTAGACAACTTTTAGATTTCCAAACGTTAATTAATTCCTCTTTTGAATAACTTACTATCCCTTTTGCAGGATCTCCTAAAATAAATCTGTTATTTTCAAAACCATAACAAACAAGATAGTGTTGTAATTGTTTTTCAAGAATAACATGTAGTATTAATGGCTCTTGGTGTTTCATAAGAGCATTTATATCTGCTTGATTACCTTGAACATAAAATCCTAATTTATTTGCAGCTTGATATAAACCCAATAGAGTTGTGCCTTGCCTTGTTGTGCCAGTGAATTTCCGTAAATTTTCTAATGAATTTGTTCCGTTATAATAATGAATTACAGACAATAAGCAAGCAACTCCACAATCACTTTGGTCATGTTGCAATACAAATGATTTCTTTAATCTATTTTTAGTTAAAAGCAAATTTTCATAAATTTAAAAAAGTAAGTATTTAAGAATTAATCATATAATACTTTTAGCAACCTAAAGCATTTAATTACTCTTTATGTTTTTTATTTTAACTTGCGTTTAAAGCAATAAACATAGTCCCAAAAATCCATATTACTAAGGCTAAACCGTAACTGCTTGCTACTATTTTAAGACCGTACTCTATCGAGACCTTAATTTCTTTACTTATTAAATATGATAGAGAAATCCAATAGAAAAGTTCAAATACATTTAATACTTGAAAAAAATAAACCCACCAAGGATATAAATTATCATAACCGATAATGTTTATAGCTGAAAGCGGATAAAAATATTGCTGATATTCAACTGTATAATTTTGTTTAAAAAAATAAAACCAAATGATTTTACTTGTTATAACAAATAAAAATATATACTCAGCTTTTACAACTAAATAAAATATTTTTTTAAAACTAATATTTTTTTTAAAAAGAAAAAATCCAATATTTAATATTGTTGATATAACTGTAATCTTTAGAAAAAGAAGAAAAGGTATAAAAGCAAGATTAATCCATTTCCACTTTTTGTTAAAGTCCAAAAAGTTATCTAATTGTGATTCCGAAAGGTTTGTTGAAAGGTGTTCAATCAGTAGATTGTCTTTATCCACGATTGTAGAATAAAAAAACTCTAATAACAACGCAGATAACAGTAATATTATAGTGATTTTTCTCAAGACTTCTTGCTAATAATAAAACAAACCACATATTTTTTAAACTTAATACGTGGTTTATTTAAGTTTTAGATGTTTTTATTACTAAGGACAATCAGGGCAAAGTGAACAATTCACTGAAGCCCAAAATAAATACGCTATACCTAAGCCAGAAAACCAATAAAGGGGGTTTCCTGCGGCATTCCAAAAATCATCACAGGTATTACCTCCTCTAATTTTTTGCATTTCATTAAACTCTAAGTTTTTCATAAAACATTATTAAAATTAATTAATGACTATTGCTTCTAAGAAATAGAATACATAGTAAACCAACTATTGGAAAAACAAACGTATGACAAATTCACGCACCTGCTTATGCAATAATTGAATAATACTATGCTTTTTTCGCATAATACTTTTTGAAATATTTTGCATAAAGTACTTAATATTAAAAAATGGTAATTTTAATTCGATTATTGACTTTTGAAAATTCATCAAATTAGTTCAATCTATTTAGGCAGCTTATTGTTTTAGAATTTTATTAAGTCCTTCTTTTTCAAATAAGATTCTACCAATGCGTAAATTAGACCATCCTTCCATTAGTTTATATGTAAAGTTAGGTTCGTTATTTTCTAATTCACAACCTATAAAATATGGAGAAACATTAGGCTTTTCAGTATTTATTAGATTTTTTAATTGATGTAAATGTGTGGAAATAAAAAACAAAGAAGCATCAAATTTCGCCAATCCATTAACTGTTGTAGCACCTATTTCTAAAGCATCCTCAGTATTAGTTCCGTTAAATAATTCGTCAAAAACTGCGAAACAATTGTTGCCTAGCTTTGCCTGAAGAATAATTGTTTTTAAATTAATTAACTCAGTCATAAAATGACTGTACCCATTTAAAATATCATCATGATGATTAATAAATATAGAAAAAGAATTGTAAAAAGGCATTTTAGCTTCTAAAACCGGTATTGCAAATCCAAGATGTCCTAAATATACACACAAGCTAATAGCTTTTAATAATGTAGATTTTCCAGACATGTTTGGACCCGTTAGAAGGATAACATTGTCGTTAGTTGTAAGGTTGTTGGTTATTGGGTTTTTTAATAAAGGATGATAGAATTTTGTTAAAGAAAGAGACTTATTGGAGAAAGAAGGAAATATGAAGCTATGAGTAATGATACCATTGCTAATTGATAAATATGATTCAAACAAAAATAATTCATTCCAAAAATTTATAATACTTCCTTCTTGTTGTCTCTCCTCAATATATTTTGCTATTTCAAGTATATTTTTATAAGATAAATAACCTTTTTTTATTGAATTGTTGTATTTCTCTAATTCGAAACCAATAAAAAAGTCATTTATTTCAGTTAGTGTTTGTTTGTATTCTTCTGGAAAATAAGTTAGATTTATTTTTGAAAAAAAAATATGCAATTTATAAAATAACAATATCAGTTGTATGAATTTTCCTTTTTCTGAGAACTTCTTTTTACTTGTAATAAAGTATTTAAAAATTCCTTTATTCTTTTTATATTTTAGGGTGTTAAAATTAATTAAAAAACCGTGGACTTCATGTAAGTATAGCTGGGGATAAGTGTAGTCCTTTAATACATTTTTATTTTTTATAAATCCTTTTAAGATTTTTTGCCTTAAAAGAACCTCTTTTTTATTCCTTAGTGGTGTTAAAAGTATGTTTAATAAAACGCCTTTTGCCATTTTGTTATTAGTGGTATTAAATAAAGGAAGTATTTCGTTTTCTAAATTTAAATCTTTGATATTATTCATTTAATTTTTTATTTTGAAAAAAAGGAAAAAATGTAATGCTTCTAGTCTAACTTTTTATGTAACATGAAGAAAATTATTTCGCTACATTTTACATTAGTTAAAAAAAATCTAAATTATCACTTTATTTATATTCTTTTAATGAAAAAATTGAATATTACAATGCTTTTTTTGCATAACCTTATTTTGCTGCCTTTACACAAAATCGTAAAACCATGAATACACTAGTTGCAAAGAAAATAAAAAAATTACGGAATCAGAAAAAACTAAGCCAAGAGCAAGTAGCGGATTATTTACACATCTCCCAACCTACCTATGCTAGAATAGAAAATGGAGAGAGTAACTCCTGGGCAAATTATATATTACCAATTTGCGATTTATTTGAGATTCAACCAGAAGATTTACTTAAGCAAGAGTCAATAATAGTAAACCAAAACCAACAAGGTGGGAATGGAGCTTTTATCATCAATCAACTTTCTGAAAAACTCATTAAACAATATGAAGAAAGAATTGCAGAGTACAAAGAACGATTGAAAGAAAAAGATTTGTTAAATGTTACTTTAAATGAAAAATTAGAAAACCTAAGCCTCAAAGAATGAAAGGATTTCAATTTTCAAAATACTTCGACACTTCGACAAGCTCAGCATACCACTTTACTCAGTAAAAGTGTTTTTTAGTTGTTATGGATTAATTTTCATGAGTATTTCCTTTAGTACTAAGCTAATTTTAGCAGATTCTGTTAACTTTAATTGTGAGGTATTATCATTTTTTTTTTTTTTTCGACTTCCGTCTCTTTCCTTTCAATCAAATTCACTAACAAAATGAAGCTTCACCTTCGAGTACTTAGATTGTGTCATTTGTAAAGTAAACGAAGAATCCGCAAAGAAAACTAATTGTCCTCGTTTGTCTTTGGCTAAAAACCGTGCTTTTACTCTTTTAAATTCTTCCAATTCAGTTTTATCTGAGTTTTTTACATCTACCCAACACGCTTTATGTACATTTAAGTTTTCATAAGTACATTTTGCGGTATATTCATGTTCTAATCGATATTGAATTACTTCAAACTGTAAAGCTCCAACGGTACCAATTACTTTTCTTCCGTTTAATTCTAAGGTAAATAGTTGAGCAACACCTTCATCCATTAATTGGTCAATACCTTTTCCTAATTGTTTGCTTTTCATAGGATCAGCATTGTTGATATATCTAAAATGCTCTGGAGAAAAACTTGGGATTCCTTTGTATTGCATTTTTTCACCTTGGGTTAGGGTATCTCCGATTTTAAAATTTCCAGTATCGTGTAATCCTACAATATCTCCTGGATAGGAAATATCAACGATTTCTTTACGTTCAGCAAAAAAAGCATTCGGACTTGAGAACTTCATTTTTTTATTATTCCTCACATGAAAATAAGGTTTGTTTCTTTCAAAAGTTCCTGAAACTATTTTAATGAACGCCAAACGATCCCGATGTTTAGGATCCATATTGGCATGGATTTTAAAAACAAATCCACTAAATTCTTTTTCTTCTGGCTTCACCAAACGCGTATCACTTTCTTTAGGTCTAGGAGTTGGAGCTATTTCAACAAAGCAGTCCAATAGTTCACGAACACCAAAATTATTTAATGCAGAACCAAAGAAAACAGGTTGTAGGTTTCCGTTTAAATATTCCTCTTGATTAAATTTCGGATAAACTTCGGTAACCAATTCTACTTCTTCACGTAATTCTTCAGCTGCAGTATCACCAATTAGTTCATTTAATTCGGGAGTATTGATGTCTTCAATGTTGATAGTTTCTTCAATATTTTTTCGACTATCACCACTAAAAAGGTTAACATTCTTCTCCCATATATTATAGATGCCTTTAAAATCGTACCCCATTCCTATTGGGAAACTCATTGGAGTTACGGTAAGACCAAGTTTCTGTTCTATTTCATCTAACAGTTCAAAAGCATCTTTTCCTTCACGATCCAGTTTATTGATAAAAACAATCATTGGAATATTTCGCATTCGACATACTTCAACCAATTTTACGGTTTGTTCCTCCACACCTTTAGCTACATCAATCACTACAATCACACTATCAACAGCAGTAAGTGTTCTAAAAGTATCTTCAGCAAAATCTTTATGTCCTGGAGTATCTAGAATGTTTATTTTAATGCCTTGGTATTCAAATGCTAACACAGAAGTTGCAACAGAGATTCCTCTTTGACGTTCAATTTCCATAAAATCACTGGTAGCACCTTTCTTAATTTTATTGGATTTTACAGCACCTGCCTCTTGGATAGCTCCTCCAAAAAGCAACAATTTTTCGGTTAAGGTAGTTTTTCCTGCATCTGGGTGAGAAATAATTCCGAAAGTTCTCCTTCTATCGATTTCACTTTGTAGTGACATAAAGTTTGTGTTAAATTTTGGCAAATATACGTTTGTTTTATTTGTATGAGATAGTTAAATAACTAATGATTAATGATTTGTTCTCACAAACCAAACTAAGGGTTAACCCTTATAAAATGAGTGCAATACGTATTACTACGTATATGTTGTTCCTACAAAATTCTATAAAAAACATATGATTTTATGTTGTTCAACGACTATTTTTTACATTTCAGCTAATAGTTGCAATAGTGTAGGATTTTTCTCAGTTACTAAAGTACTTTTGGAGTATCAAAAAATAAAATTAATGCAGTTGGGGCATTTTTTACATCAGTACATAATTAATAAAATATAGGGATATGTATAATAATACTATAAAAAGACTATTAAACTTAAGTTTGTTTTTAATTTCATCAATTCTTTTTTCTCAAACACAGGCACCTTCAATTCAAACAGGTGTAACTTTTCAATGGGAAGATACTCAGTCTAATAATTCAGATTCAGCAACGATTGAATCTATCACAATTGACGGCCAATTGTTTAGTTCTTTTGCGGTTCCTTCTACTTATGCTATGACAAGAGTTGGTCCTAATGGTCATACGCCCAATAAAATAAAAGAAAATGGAAGTACCATTTTTTCTAACAGTAATAATACTGGTTGGGATGCAGCAGCAATTTCAGCTTTTCAAGATAAAAATCTAAATCATTATTTTGTAGCATTCCAAAATGGAGATAATATATGTAATGATTTTGGTGCTATTCCTAATTCGGATACTCAAATCCAATCCTTGTTTTATGCTGATGGAATTCCTTCAAACTCTGGAGGGGTTGTAGCAGTAACTGAAAGAGGAGGTAATAACTGTTTTTATATTGAAATTTGGGGTATTCCTACAGGTGGCGGAGTAGAACAATTATTAGGGGAAACATATGTCAGAAATAATGGTAATTATACTGGTTGTTCTTTTGGTTCACCTATTTCTGGTTCAGACTATTGGAAATCTGGACGTTGTAATGAAAATGGACAAACTGTTGGTATTGCTCTTTTTTCTTTAGAAGATGTTGCTCCAGTTGGTTCATTGATTAAGAGGGTTGATTTATATGCAGCTACATCAGATCATGGTGATGGAAAATTCTTTATTTTACAGAGCTATGCAGTTCCTAAGACAGAACAAGGGTGTAAGGATGAACCTATTCAGGGTACTGTTGGAGGAACTAGTAATATTCCTATAGGATCTTCTTTTTCTGTAGTATCTGGGCCAACTCCAGCAGGACAATCTTTTACTTTTGACAATGCAACAGGAGATTATTTTTATGAGCCTTCTCCCGGTTTTACTGGCGATGTGGTTTTTGAATATGAAGTTTGCTTACCAGCACCTAATCAAAATGTATGCGACACATCAATGGTAACCATCACTTTTGAAGATTTGCCCCAAGATCCGGTTACCAGCTTATCTTATCAAGGAAACGGATTATATACAATAGAAGTAACTTCTCCTTTGGGGTCTCAATATGAATATTCAATTAATAATGGAACATGGCAGTCTTCTCCCTTGTTTACAGATTTAAATGGCGGAACATATTTAATATCTGTTAGAAACGTAAATACCGAATGTGAGAATGAAACCCCAACTGAGGTTATAATTGATAGTCTTGAGATAAACGTTACAACCCAAAATGCTACTTGTTCATCAGAAGGTTCGGCTGAAGTATCAATAACCGGAGGCGTACCTCCTTATACTATTTTATGGTCATATAACGCTTTGTCAACTCAAGTAGTAAATTTACCTCCTGGTGAATATGCTGTAATCATAACCGATAGTTTGGGTTTTTCTATAACAGAAACAGTTTCAATCGGATTAGATGGAGCTCCTTGCGATTGTGAAGTTACATTAGATTGCCCAGCAGATTTTACAGAGTTTATTATAGATGATTTTAACGACGATAATTTTATTCTTATAAGGGATGGAATTCAAAATGGAGGATACGATGCCAATGGAGGAAATCTATGTAACTCAAGAGAACTATGGATAGAAAATGATAATTATCCTTATATTGTAGGAGGGGCAGGTACTTTTAATAATATATTCGTATTTAATGAAAATGCAGGTAGTGACGGCACCTACTATATTACTTACGACGGGATGGATAATTCACTTGATGTAAACAACCCTTCTTTAAACCCCGGATTAAGCGGGTTAGACTTAACCGATAGATACTTTACTTTAGATTATGTTAATGGTGATTTAATAGGAACTAACCGTACTATCGTTGTTACAGCAAAAGTTTGGGATGCAAACGGCACTACTTCACAATCGGTAGTTACTCTTGATAATTCAATACCAACGTCTAGTACTATTACTTTTAGTCAGTTTTCAGGAACAATTGATTTAACTAATATCAGAGCAATCCAATTAAAATTTGATTCCAATGGCTCTGCAATTGATGCCGCTTTTGACAATTTTAAAATCTTACAAGGAACAATAACAAATCCATTGACAGGAATAATTATTCAGCAAACAAACTTGTCATGTGGTGTAGGAACTGGATTTGTTGTAGTTGAAGGAGAAGGAGGAACTCCTCCATACTCTTATTCACTTGGGGGGAATACCAATCAAACAGGTGTTTTTGATAATCTAAGTGCTGGTTCTTATACTATTATTGTATCTGATGTAAATGGTTGTGAAGTAGAAGTGCCTGTCTTTATTGAAGATGCTTGTCTAAGTGTAATCAAGAGTCAGACGAACCAAGCAGGCAATGTAGGCGATATGATTACCTACGATATAGTTATAACCAACACTGGAAATACTATGGTAACGAACATCGAAGTAACGGATGCGAATGCTACCATTACAGGAGGCAATCCAATCGCAAGTTTAGCACCAGGAGCAAGTGCAACTGTAACAGCGGAGCGTACGATTACTCAAGCTGATATTGATTTAGGTTATGTAGAAAACACGGCAGTAGCAACAGGCGACAGTCCAACAGGAACAGATGATGTAACCGATGATTCAGATGCAGGAACCGACACGAATGGAAATCCAATACCCGATCCAGAAGGAACAGAAACACCAGATGGCGACGGAACAACCAATAACGATCCGACAGATGATCCAACGGTAACGGTATTCCCGACAGAAGCAAGTATGAGTGTGATTAAAAGCCAGACTAGTGCAACAGGAGGTTTAGGCGATACGATTACTTATGATATCGTAGTAAGCAATACAGGAAATGTAACGCTGACCGATATAGAAGTAACGGATGCGAATGCTACCATTACAGGAGGCAATCCAATCGCAAGTTTAGCACCAGGAGCAAGTGCAACTGTAACAGCGGAGCGTACGATTACTCAAGCTGATATTGATTTAGGTTATGTAGAAAACACGGCAGTAGCAACAGGCG
>JAKITD010000010.1 GCA_021648265.1 Flavobacteriaceae bacterium
GAAAACGTGCCTCCAGATAATAATGCTTCAGAAAGAGCAATCCGTAATGTAAAGGTGAAACAAAAAATATCGGGGCAATTTAAAATACAGAAATCTGCACAAAACTTCGCCAAAATACGTTCTGTAATAGACACAACTATTAAAAACGGAATGAATGTCTTGGAATCCTTATCTCTTATTGCTAAATTTGAGTTTCAATTTACAGACTGATTAGTTACAATTATTTTATTAAAATTGAATTTTGAGTCATTAATTTGGGCTTTTCAATTCCCATTAAATCTAAAATAGTTGGAGCTATGTCGCCTAAAATTCCGTTATTAATTTTTATTTGATCCTTGTCTATCAGTATTACCGGAACGGGATTAGTCGTATGCGCCGTATTTGGCGAACCATCAGGATTCATCATCATTTCACAATTTCCGTGATCGGCGAGTAGGATGGTTGTATAATTATTTTCTAAAGCTGCATCAATAACAGATTTAGTACAAGAATCTATAGTTTCGCAGGCTTTTATTGCTGCTTCCATAATTCCAGTATGACCAACCATATCGGTGTTTGCAAAGTTGAGACATATAAAATCGGCTGATTTAGAATTGATTTCAGGAATAATTTTATCACGAACTTGATGTGCACTCATTTCTGGCTGAAGATCGTAAGTTGCTACTTTTGGTGACGGACATAATATTCGAGATTCTCCCTCAAAAGGTTTTTCTCTTCCTCCCGAAAAGAAAAAAGTTACGTGAGGGTATTTTTCGGTTTCAGCAATTCTAATTTGCTTTTTGTTTTGTTTTTCTAGGACTTCGCCAAGGGTTTCTTTAATATTTTTCTTATTATAAATTACTTTAATTCCTTCAAAAGAGTGATCATAATTAGTAAGGGTTACATAATAAAGTGGCATACAATTCATCCCAAATTCTTCAAAATTTTCCTGACTTAAAACTTGGGTTAATTGCCTTCCGCGATCGGTTCTAAAATTAAAGAAAATCACAACATCGTCTTTTTCAATTTTAGTGATTGGTTGATTGTTTTTGGTTATAACAATAGGTTCTAGAAATTCATCTGTAATTCCTTCTTCGTAACTTTTCTGAATACTTTTAACAACATTGGTAGATTTCTCACCCTTTCCGAAGTGCAATAAATCATAGGTTTTTTTTACACGCTCCCAACGTTTATCACGATCCATTGCAAAATATCTTCCGATTACCGAAGCGATTTCCCCGGTGGTTTTATCTAAATGTTTTTGCAATTCTGAAATAAAACCTGCTCCCGAATGTGGATCTACATCACGACCATCTGTAAAAGCATGAATAAAAACTTTCTCCAATCCTTCATGATGTGCAGCACTCACCAATCCCTTTAAATGATTAATGTGAGAATGAACACCGCCATCGGAAACCAAACCTAAAAAATGAATATTTTTATGGTATGTTTTAGCGTATTCAAACGCTTGTTTTAAAACAGGCTCATCTTTTAAAGTGTTGTTTTTAATAGCCAAATTTACTTTCACCAAATCTTGATACACAATTCGTCCTGCTCCAAGGTTCATATGCCCAACTTCGCTGTTTCCCATTTGTCCTTCAGGCAAACCAACATTTAAACCGTCGGTACGTAATTGGGCATTTGGATAAGTTTTATAAAGTGAATCTATAAAAGGCGTATTAGCTTGTGCAATTGCCGAAACTTTTGGGTCTTGGGTAATTCCCCAGCCATCTAAAATTAGTAAAAGGACTTTTTTGCTCATAAGGATTGTAAAAATGCAAAGATAATCAGACTATAGTAATTCTGGATTAATATCTAAGATGTTTTCGGTTCTGTATTTCTGAATAAATTCTTCGGAAAAATATTCATTTCCGAGAATGTTTTCTTCTTCAAGAATAGCTTTTAAATTCAACTTTTTATATTCCTGAAGCATTGGTTTTGAAACGGGTATATAACTAAAATGCCAAGGTTCGTATTTAAAACCTTTGCGTTTGGAATTGTTGGTGTAAACTTCGTAAAAACCGAAAGATTCGGAATGTACGTTTAACCATTCTTTTAACTTACAATATGGACCGTCGCCGTAAAAATTTTCTTCATTTAGAACATTTTTTGATCTTGGAGCGTTGCTGTCAATAATGTCAATATCGGTTCCCCAATGATGGCGAGAAGTTCCGGGAATGGTGGAATACTCTATAATTTTATCGATGGCTTCGGAAGGAGAAAGTCCTTGGGAAGTAAATTTTTTGTATTTCCGGTCAAATATTTCTTTTTGCCTTTGAAAGCTTCTGTAGGCGGAAACTACTTCAATATTTATTCCTTCTTTTTTGGCTTCCGTTTTCATTTTTAAAAATGCAACTTTTGCTTCTTTGTGCATTTTTGAAGTGTAGGAATCACCTACAATGTCTGGATTTCCTTTTCCTATTAATTGGTTTCTTGTAAATTTATTTTGAAGAAATGTAAACGATTTTAACGCAAGCAATAAAACAAATAATACTGTTACTCCTATAAATTTTAAGAAATGGTTTCGTTTCATAATAAATTGAAAAAAAATAATTAATTTTAAGAAAAAATAAAGCTATGAAAACTTTTTCTGAAATTGCAGGAATATCGATTGTTTTTTTAATATTGACTTCTTGTAATGATATTCAAAAAGAGGTTTATTATACTTTATCCACCACCTCCTAAAGTGACAATTGAAGATTAATTTATTTATGAGTAAAAAATCACTACTTTTTAACTAATAACGTTATTTACCTATTGTGCAAACCTATTTCCAACATTTTTCAACTTCTATAAACAAGATTAAACTTCCCAATAAGTTTACATTTCCGTTTTATTATGAGCCACATCCTTTAAGTGAATTAGCTGCAAGAGAAGTACAAGACTATTTGCAAACACAATCCGATTTTGAACATAATTTCGGGATTGATACTTACAAAAAAGGATTAGTGATTGGTAAAATGTTTGGTGTTTTGGTGGTACAAAATCCTCAAAACGAAATCGGATATATTATGGCTGTTTCAGGGAAGTTAGCAAAAAAAAATAGTCATAAAAAGTTTGTGCCACCTGTTTTTGATATGCTTACAAAAGATTCTTATTTCTTAGAAGAAGAAACGGTTTTAAATAACATCAATCTGGGAATAGAAGTATTGGAAAGCATTGATGAATTTCAAACCTTACAAGCACTATACAATTTAGAAAAGAAAAAAGCAACCAAAGACATTCAAGAAAAAAAGAATGCTTTAAAAACAGCCAAAAAAGATAGAAAAACTCGAAGAGAAAAAGCAAAATCTGAATTGTCATTAGAAGAGTACGCTGCTTTTGAAGAAATATTGGGTAAAGAAAGTTTAGAAGCTAAATATTTTTTAAATAATGTAAATCGGTATTGGGAACATACATTAAAAGCACTCGAAGAAAAACTTTCAGTATTTACTTGTCAAATAACAACATTAAAAGAACAACGTAAAACTAAATCGGCGGCATTACAACAGTATTTATTTGAGCAATATCAGTTTTTAAATTCAAAAAAAGAAGTCAAAAACTTAATCCAATTATTTGCAGAAACTTCAGAACATAATATTCCGGCAGGCTCAGGAGAATGTGCAGCACCAAAGTTATTGCAATATGCTTTTTTGCACGATTTAAAACCCATCGCAATGGCTGAGTTTTGGTGGGGACAATCACCAAATAAAGAAATACGAAAACACCAACAATTTTATCCAGCTTGTCAAGGAAAATGCAAACCAATTTTAAAACATATGTTAGCAGGAATTGAAATGGATATAAATCCGTTGTTACAAAATCCTGCCATTGGGAAAGAGTTGGAAACCATTTTTGAAGACGAAGATTTAATAGTGGTTTATAAACCTGAAGAGTTTTTGTCGGTTCCGGGAATTCACATTCAGGATTCGGTTTATACCCGGATAAAGCAACAAGTAAAAAATATTTCTGGACCTATTATTATACACCGCTTGGATATGGCTACTTCTGGATTATTGGTTTTAGCAAAGAACAAAAAAGCACATAAAAACATACAAAGTCAGTTTATAAACAAAACGATAAAAAAAAGATATACGGCTTTGTTAGACGGAATTGTAAAAGGCGAAAAAGGAACTATCAACCTTCCTCTTCGAGTAGATTTAGACGATAGACCAAGACAATTGGTTTGTTTTGAACACGGAAAACCTTCAGAAACCAACTGGGAAGTAATAGAACGAAATAACGGAAAAACGAAAATTCATTTCTATCCCATTTCTGGGCGAACACATCAATTACGAGTTCACGCTTCGCACACTTTAGGATTAAACATACCTATTATTGGCGATGATTTATACGGAAAAAAAGCAAATCGTTTATACCTGCACGCCGATACTTTAGAATTTATACATCCAACCACAAAAGAAAAAATGTTATTTTATAAAGAAGCGGGGTTTTGATAAATTTATTTTTCTAATACTCCAACAAACTCTCGCTTTCCAATTCAAAAGGAATTTTATCTTGCTCGAATATTCTTGCTGAATGTTCTCCTTTTAAAATAATTTTATCTCCTTTTACTTGTAGCCAACTTCCTTCTCTAATTCCCACTACAGGAATGGTGCTTTGCGAATGAAATTCTTTAATACGAGTTTCTCTGGTTTCGCCCATATGTTTACTGTTAGGGTTTGGGTCAAGATAATGAGGGTTGATATTAAAAGGTACCACTCCCAATGTTTTAAACGAAGGCGGATACACAATCGGCATATCGTTGGTATTGTTTATGGTTATTCCACAAATATTACTTCCGGCGCTGGTGCCAAGATAGGGGAGACCGTTAAAAATTGCTTCTCGTAAAGGTTGCATGACTTGGTTTTTGTATAATTGGGATACTAAAACAAAGGTATTTCCGCCACCAATAAATACTCCTTTTGCATTTTTAATTGCTTCAACTGGATTTTCGAGGGTATGAATGCCAACAATTTTTTTTTTTATTTTTAAAAATGCTTCCGAAGCTATTTTAGTATATTCATCGTGTGTAATGCCACCAGGTCTGGCATAAGGAATGAATAATACTTCGTCTGTTTCAGAAAAAAAATTTGAAATTTCAGAAAGTAAATACGATAAATAACTGCTTCCGTGAATGGTCGAGGTGCTTGCAATAATTAAATTTTTCATAGTCAAGATAAAAGCGTAAATTTAACAAACCCTAATACATTCTTTAAGATAATAATAAGAAATGATTCGTTAACTTTGAAAAATGACTAAACAACTACTACTAATCTTATTTTTTGCCTTTTCAATTACTGTGTTTTCACAAGAAGTTGAACGTATAAAAATTTCAGGAAAAATATCAGCTTCTAAAGGTGAGGATGTTGAAGGGATTAATATTTACAATAAGTCTTCACAAAAAGGAACAGCTACATCTGCTTCTGGAGAATTTGAAATTTCGGTTGCCGAAAACGACCGTATATCCTTCTCGGCTATGCAGTTTCAAAATTTTACGGTAATTATTGACCAAGGGATTTTAGAATCTAAAACGATGAATATAATGCTTAATCCAGTAATTAATCAATTGGATGAGGTGTTAATTCGTCCTTATGATTTGTCAGGAAATATAATTGCAGACGTTAAACGAATTAATGTAACAAGTGTTTCTAATGAATTTGATTTATCGTATAAAACAATGGAATTTGAATATGAATTTGCCCCCGATGCTCAAACTTCAATAAAAGGAAACAAGGCTGAAGATGCTTATTTTAATGATCAGTTTCGTGAAGGAGCCGATTTTATAGGTTTAGCAGGTTTGTTAGTGAGTGCTTTTGTGCCTATTAATAAAAGTAAAAGTAAACCTAGTAACAAACGTGAGGTAATTTCGGAAGTAGATATGGTTACCAACGCAGTACAGCATCGTTTTGGGATTGCATATATCACTGAAAATTTTAATATTCCTGAAGAAAAAGTAAACGAATTCATCTATTTTGTGGAAGATAATGGAATAGATAAAGAATTACTTCGTCCAGAAAATGAGTTATTACTTATTGAGTTTTTAAGCGAACAAAGCGAGGATTTCTTAAAGCAAATCAATGAAAAATAATCTTTGGATTGCTTTTTTTTACTTTTTATCAATAACAATTTCAACCGCACAATATGTTAACATAAAAGGAAAAGTCGTCAATGATTTTGATGTTGAAGGAATTCATGTTCTTAATAAAACTTCAAAATACAATACCATAACCAATCAGTTTGGTGAGTTTGAATTGCGAGTACAGCTTCAAGATACTTTATTATTCTCTTCAATAAAATTTGAATTGCAAGAAATAGTGATTTCAGAAGAAAATATTTCCACCAAATTAATCGAAATTACCTTGACAGAAATAATTAATGAGCTAGACGAAGTTTTGGTAGGAAACACCCTTACAGGAAATTTAGCCTACGATATCAAGAATATAAAAACCGAAAAAGACATCGATTTTGATGATGTAGGTATCCCTGGTTTTAAAGGAATTCCACAAGAAAGAATAATCCATCCAGTGGAGGCATTTTTTCCGACTAACATCAATATTGAAGCGGTTTATAAACATATCTCAGGGTATTATAAAAAGCTTAAAATTAAGCGTAAATGGACTTCAGAAAATACTGTTGTAGTCGAAATAATAGATTATTATGGCTTTACTTTTTTTGAAGATGCTTATGGACTTCCGAAAAATAGAGTTTATGATTTTATGCTATTTTGTATAGAAACATCTTCTATACAATCTGATTTTAAACGACAAAATTTTGCAGGTGTTTTACAAATATTTAAAGATAAATCGAAAATTTATATTTCAAGATTAGTAATTTCTAAAGAGCAAATAAAAAATTAAAAAAACCTAATAAATATGAAATTTCTAAAAGCTGCAGTATTATTAGTAATTTTTCCTTTGTTAATAGCTACGGTAAACCATAAATTTTATGTGAGCACTACCAATATTGAGTATGTAAAAGAAAAACAAACCATTCAGGTAATTTCAAAAATATTTATTGAAGATATAGAGCAGGCACTTCAGGCAAGGTATAATCCTACCATTTCATTAAGCAGTAAAAAAGAAACAGAAGCAGACCAAGAATATTTAAAAAAGTACGTGCTTCAGAAAATGAAAATTATAGTAAATGGGAAACCTCTTCAGCTTATATATATAGGTAAAGAATACGACATCGATATTGTAAATATGTATTTTGAAGTAGCTGGGGTTCCAGAATTAAATTCCATAGAAATTGAAAATAAGGTATTGTTCGATATGTTTCCTGAACAACAAAATATTATTCATTTAAAAACTTCAGAAAATAGAAGGAGTTTAGTTCTAGATAGAGATCATCCAAAAGGAGTGTTAAACTTTAATTAAACTATGCTTCATTTCAGATAGAAAAACTATTTTTAAAATCTTAAAAATTGAACCAATCACTAAACTATGAAACTACTTAAGTTATTATCTTTTGTTGCTATGTTTTTAGCAGCAGGAGTAGGCTATTCCCAAGATAAGGAAGAAAATTCGGAACGCGAATCTGGACATTATAATACCAACGCATTTAAACAAATGTATGAGGAATTTGCGACGCCAAATCTATACCGTTCGGCAAGTGGCGCACCAGGTCCTAATTATTATCAGCAAAAAGCAGATTATAAAATGGACATTTTTCTAGACGATAAAAATAAAAAATTATCAGGAAATGAAACAATTACCTACACCAACAATTCGCCAGATGTGTTGGAATACCTTTGGGTACAGTTGGATCAAAACATGAGAGCTAAAGATTCTAAAACTCCACTTATAAAATCAAGTGGTGCACAACCAGCAGATATGGCAAGCAATTTTGTAAACCAATATATGAGCGATGGATTTGATGGCGGTTTTAATATTCAAGAAGTAAAGGGAGCTAATGGAACCAATCTTAAATATATGATTAACCGTACGATGATGCGTGTGGAGATGCCAAAAAATTTAAGCCCAGGAGATAAATTTGTGTTTTCAATAAAGTGGTGGTATAATATTAATGATCACGTAAATGGTCGTGGTCGTAGTGGTTACGAAGAATTTGAAGACGGAAACCGAGCCTATGTAATCGCTCAGTTTTTTCCTAGAATGGCAGTCTATAACGATGTAGAAGGATGGCAAAACAGTCAGTTTTGGGGAAGAGATGAATTTGCCTTGGTTTTTGGAGATTATGAAGTAAATATTACTGTTCCTGCCGATCATATATTAGATGGAACAGGAGCACTTCAAAATAGAAAAGAAGTATTTTCAAAAGAAATGATGAAGCGTTATAACGAAGCAAAAAAATCGTACGATAAACCTGTAATTATTGTAACTCAAGAGGAAGCTGATGAAGCCTCAAAAGGTTTTGAAACTAAAACGAAGACCTGGAATTTTAAAGCGAAAAATGTTCGTGATTATGCCTTTGCAACTTCTAGAAGGTTTATTTGGGATATGATGGCGGTAAAAGTTGGAAAAAATGATGTAATGGCTATTTCAATGTACCCTAAGGAAGGAAATCCTTTATGGGAAGAATGGTCAACACGATTAGTGGCTAGTACTTTAGAGTCTTATTCTAGAATGACTTTTGATTATCCTTACCCTAAAGCGATTTCGGTTCACGCAAAAAACCAAGGTATGGAATACCCTATGATTTGTTGGAATTATGGAAGACCAGATGAAGATGGTGCCTACAGTGAGCGTACTAAATATGGGATGTTTGGAGTGGTAATTCACGAAGTTGGACATAATTATTTTCCAATGATTGTAAATAGTGATGAGCGACAATGGACTTGGATGGATGAAGGAATTAACACCTTTGTACAAATGGTAGCCCAAACAGATTTTGGGGAAAAATACCCAGAAGCCATTGCACCAAACAAAACATACCCTTTAAGAAGAGGAACTCCTAAAAGTATTGTTGGTTATATGTCTGGCGATCAAAGCACCATTGCACCCTTAATGACCAAAGGATTAAGTACATTTAATTTTGGTGCTAATGGGTATTCAAAACCTGCAGCAGGATTAACTATTTTAAGGGAAACTGTAATGGGAAGAGAGTTATTTGACTATGCTTTTAAAACGTATTCAAATCGTTGGATATTTAAACATCCTTCACCTGAAGATTTTTTTAGAACTATGGAAGACGCTTCGGCAGTCGATTTAGATTGGTTTTGGAGAGGATGGTTTTACACCACCAATGTTGTAGATATTGGAGTTAAAGAGGTGAAAAAGTACTATGTAACTTCAAAAATGAATAAGGAAGTGAAAGAAATGATGGCGGCAAGAGGAATGAAAGAAAGTGACCTTCCACCGCTGGTTTATTTAGTTACTGAAGGTAGCGAAGATTTTGAAGAGAGTATGCGAACCTCAACTTTAGATGATGTCACTACTTTACAAGAATATATAATGGATAATTTTACTCCGGAAGAAAGAGCAAAATTTAAAAAACCAAATTATATTTATGAAGTAACTTTTGAGAAGCCAGGAGGAATTCCAATGCCAATTATTGCTGAATATACTTACAGCGATGGAACAACTAAACGAGTAACCTATCCAGTACAAATATGGAAAACAAGTAATGGTACTATTGGAAAAGTAATTACTTCTGAAAAGGAAATTACTAAAATTGTAGTAGATCCAGATGAAGAAACTGCCGATATTGATACTTCAAACAATACGTGGCCAAAACGAAAAAAATTAGGCGAGTTTGATTCTTTTAAACAAAAAGCGAAAGACTAAAATATGTTCATTTTTTTTATTGAGATTGCCTCAGTAAAAGTCAAGTAAAACCACATTATAACCAAAAGCCTCAAAAAATTTTATTTGAGGCTTTTAGTTAATTAGAAAATTATAGTTTCTTCAATAATATTTTTTCTTGTGTAAATTGATAGGCTGCATCTAAAAACTCAACCAAGTTACTCCAGTTTTCTTTTGGTTCAAAATTATGAGAATAATATTTTAAAGTAACTATTTTTAAGATAGAACCTTCTATTTTAGCAGTACTTACAAACCCTCCAACATCATTTGTGATAGAAACATTTAGTTTGTCAATACCAGAAACAGTATAGCCATCTGGAATGTTTATATTGATTGTTTCATTAAACGATCTAGGATAGTTCATATAAATATTGTTTTTTCTGTTTTTTTCATTTTCATCTATTTCAACTTGTTTTCCAATAAGTTTTCCCACTTGAATAATTATATTATTTCCCGCTTTTTTTAGTAAATCATCTGGGATATTGAATTCGTCTGATATAATAAAAGCTTCTGATTTACCATACCTACCATTATCAATTATTTTAAATGAATAATTATCAATTTCAAAATCATATTCATTATTGGCCTGTTCTTGAAGACTTTTTAATTGTTGTTCTTTATATTTTGCGATTAATGCTTCAAATTCATTCTTATATTTAGCCTTTAGTTTTTTGCTTTTTATTTTATCATATAAAGGCTTTGTGCCATATTTTTTATAATCTTCATACACATAATCGTAAAAATAAAGACGATCTTTTTGTTCGGTTAATTTGTTTTGACCTAAAAAGCTTGATTTACGGGTTGCACGAAGACTAGAAAAATCTTCGGATAATGTTATATTAATTTCTTTAGAAGAGTTATTTTCTTTGTAAGTTGTTTGAGGAAGTTTTTCAATTTTAATATCATTTATGTTTTTTTGATTTGAAACTTTTAAAGAGTATGCATCAGAATTTTCCAATAATGGATCAATGATATTAATTGTTGCAATGTGGTTGAAGGTTTCGATGTATAACGGTGTTGCTGTTTTTACTTTCATTAAAAATGAAACGTTACTTTCTAGTAATAAGTCATTTATACTACCGTTATACCGTTTTGTACCTATTAAGATTTCATAATCTATTTTTTGATCTTTTAAAACAGCTGCAAAAAATTTAATAAATTCAATGTCTTCATTAAAAATAATTGGTTTATTTCCATAGTAATCATACGGATACAGAATATCAGCATCATCAACTATAAAAGCTTCTATGTAGTTTGTAAAATATGCATGCCTTATAAAATAAAAGGCAGCTTCAATTTTCTCTTCATTGCTAGTAAATGAATTGTTTTTTATAAAATGATTTACTTCAGAAAGTTTTCCATAGGGTCTGAATTTGTCTTCATAAAACTCAAAAACATCTTCCTTTTTTAAATTGGTTTTAATTACCTCAGATTCTTTTGGAATAAATGCGTAGGCTCTTTTTTCGTATTTACCGGTTCTTGCAAAATTTACTTGAAACTTATAGGAAGGAAGCTCTACAAAAGGGTAAAACCATCTGTTAGAATCTATTTTTTCTATATCGGTAACATTAAATCCATACTTTCTAACGTCATTCTTTTTTACAGATTTTGAAGTTTTTTTGAGCTTTGGAGCTCCATTGTAAGTGTTGAAAGTTATAAAGAAATCTTTTTCAGTTTCAAGTGTGAAATTATAATTTACAATTGAATAATCATCTCCAATAATTAGTTCTACAGGTTTATAATGGTGTAAATCGTTTTCTCCTAAAATTACATTTGTATAAAAAAAATAATCAATAATATCTCCTTTTTCAAGATTTGGAATTGCTAATTTAACATCATCATCACCTTCAATAACATCATCTGTTTTTATAACTATTTCAGATCCGTCTGGCTTAACAACTTTTACCCCTAATTTGAAAGTATTAGTAACTCTGCTTAAACCATAGCTAAAATATTTTTCATCTTTACTATAATTAAATTCCGAAAATTCATTGATAGATGCTTGATCTTTAAGAAGGACTCTGTCGTGAATTATTTTTGTAAATTCAATGCTGTTATGTGGTCTGTTATAAGTATAATGAAGTGATTTTGAAAGATAAACTGCAGATTCGTTTTTCCATTTTTCGGGAACTTTCAACTCTTCTAATTGTTTAGCATTTCTAGTATTCCAAATTTGTTTTTTTAAGTCTTCTATAGAAATTTTTTGACTAAAAGAAATAGTAGATAATAATATACTTACAGTTAATAACAGATGTTTCTTTTTCATAAAGCTGTTTTGAAGGTCTATTTTGTTAAAATTAATTGTTCGTTATAAATTGCTTTTATTTGTAAAATGGTTTCATTCCAGAGTGTAAAATCTTCTTTTTCTAGAATGGCATTTTTAATGATAAATGTTTTTGAATAAGTTAAAATAGAACCATTTTGAGTAAATGAAATATCTATTTTAAAGTTTTTTGAATCTATATGAATAGCTTCCGGAGTTTTCTGAATTTGATAACCTTCTGGGATTTCAAGATTTATTATTGATGTTTTATATTTTTTATAGAAAAATAAATAATCTGTTTGACGGTCTTTAAATAAAAATTTATCAAATTCTTTTTTTAAATCTAAATCTATATAAATTTCTTCATCAAAACTTGAAACTGCATTTTTTCTGCTAATTTGATAGTTTAGGCTTAAAGTGCCGTCTCTATTTTCAAGGTCTGAAGTTTCAATATTAACTACTTGTAAATTTTTATTTCCTTCATCTATAAAAGATTTAATAGCGTCTTCTTTATTATCAATTTTCAAACTATTAAAATATGATATAAATGCTGTTCTACTTTCTCCATCATAAGTTTCAACAACTTCACCTACAATTTTTTCATCAATAATTTTCGCATTTAATATGTAGGTTTCTTTATTTTTAATAGGTGTACTTACTGGTATTTTTTCTAATATAAAATCGTTTCCGTTTTCAATTAAAACTTGTTTTCCCTGAATTCTTTCAGCATATTCTCCATAGGAATTATATTTTTCAGTTCCATCAAGATAAATTTTTTCTCCATCAATAAAAACGGTACATATCATATGATTGTCAACTGCTAGCGAAGGTGTAGAATAATCGTAGGCAATTCGTTTTGTGCCGACCCAAGTAAGGCGAGCATCATATCCTGCTTCTTGTAGCATTTGCTTGGTTAGGTTTGCCATACCCTTGCAATCGCCATATCTTTTCTTAAATACATTCTGCGATTCGTCTGGTTTAAACCCCGCAATACCATCCTCAAAAGCTATGTACCTTATATTGTCTTGAACCCAATAAAAAATACTTTTTATTTTTTCTTCATCGGTAATATTATCTTTTGTAAGTTTTTCTATTTTATCTTTTAATTTTTCAGGATGTTCATCCATAGAATCTACCAAAGATTTATACCAAGAATATAGGTCTTTAGTATCATTAAATATAATGTTTGTTTTTTCATCATTTTCAAACGATTTAGCTAAAACCAATATATGAGGGTAAATAAAACTAGGACCTGGAGATTGAGTTTCATCATATTGTCCTATTAAGTTATTGATTTCATAAGTTACGATTTTTGAGTTTGATTTTTCATCGACACTTTCAGATTTTTTAATATCAAAACCCTCAAAATTCATTTCTTTTAATTCAATATTTAGCCATTTAGGAATTATTATTTTTATTTTTTTATATTTAATAGGGTATTCATTTGTAAAGTAGATACTTGTAAAATATTTAATGTCATATGTTTCTTTTTTAGATTCAAAAAAATACCGATATCCTTTTACTGGAAAATCTAAATTCATATACTTTACTCTTAAATCATGATGAAACATATCATTATCTGTAATGGCTTCGTCTATAACTCTGCTAAAGGCGTCTTTTTTATTTCGATATTTTATTTTTAAATAATTTACTTTCGACTCTTTATCATATAAAACATATTTCTGAATATCTGATCTATGACCTATGTTCATTAACTCTTCATTGATTTTATGAGTTACAGCAACTCCATTGTTTTTTTCATTTTTTAAAAAGGAAATATCCTCGTAACTATTTAAAATTACAATATCGCTATCTTTATAAGTAGTTTTTAATTCTGTAGCTAATGAAATATCTTCTGGAGTTGGGTCAGTGTTTCTTTGTCCAATCATCAATGAAGACACTAGGAAAATGGGTAGGAAAAAGTATTTTAACATAAGGATTCTGAGACGAAATAGTTTTGGGGAAATTAAAATAAATTTTTGAATTTATTCATAAATCAAATCTAACATTTCATCTGCCCAAGTTGCAATTAATTCGCGATCTTCTTCCGATAAATTCGCTTCAGAATGTAATATAGTATAACCTTTTAAAGGCATTTCTCCTTCTAGAACCATAGAAGAAATATCATCTAATAAATCTGCTTTATCATCTGTTTCTAAAGAATTCCAGTTAGAAAAATTTAGCTCTTCCCGGGCTTCATAAATATGGTCATAAAGCATCCATTTTACAGGAGCGACATTTGAATACCACGGAAATGTAGATTCGTTAGAATGACAATCATAACAAGCATTTTTTAATAAAGTAGAAATGTTATCAGGAACGGTTGTAGTTGCTAATAAATCGTTAGGGTTATCTATAGTAACAGTTGGTTTATCCATTGGATAAAACTGAATTAATATTACAATTGCAATTAAAATAAAATATATTTTTTTTTTCATAACCCTAACGATTTAAATTTAAATTACTCTCCTTTCATCATCGAGCTTTGACCTGAAGCCCAGTCACTTATTAATTTCGATTCTTCTGAAGATAATTTTTTATCTGGATTTTTTGCTAAAAATTTTTCTGGAGGCATTTTGTCTTTGCCTAGCATTTTAACAATTTTGTCTAGTTTGCTGATTACTTTTCCAGTAGAATAATCACCATTACTAAGTTTGTCAAAATTCATTTTCATTTTACTTTTTCCATTTTTAGCTTCATTGCTATGACATTCCATACATTTATTGTCTATAATAGCTTTTACATTTTCAGGAATATCGATAATTACAACATCACTAATATCAATATATTGAGGGTCTAAAGAACTTGTAAATGAAACCAATGCAAACAAAACTGAAACAACAAATAAGGGTAGGATAAATTTAATTTTCATATTTTTTTATTAAAAACTTAAAGGCAAATATAATAAATATTAAACTCTTTTACAATTGAAGTCATTTTCAAGTATTGTAGAAATTCAAAATTAGTATATTTGCAGTATGATTTCAATAACCATTCCATTATTTATTAGCGGAGCCGAAATATTTTTCATCATATTTATTGTGGTGATGGTATTTGGAGCCGATAAAGTTCCTGAAATTGCTAGAGGACTAGGAAAGGGAATGCGTCAAATTAAGGATGCTACCAACGATATTAAAGGAGAAATCATTAAAAGTGCCGATAAACAAGGAATTGATTTAAATGCAGCAGAAAAATTTAAAAATGATTTTACTAAAGATATTACCAATAATATTGGAGGTGAAATTAATAAAGTAAAAGATACCATTGATGAAATTACGGGTCCAATAAAACGTAAATTCTAAACTATTTTACTCTCGAAATAGTTAATCCATCTCTTATAGGTAATAACACTGTTTCTAATTTAGGATGTTCGTTGATCAATTTATTATATAATAAAATTGCTTTAGTGTCTTTATCGCCTTTTGCAATAGGTTCTAAAACTTTTCCACTCCACAATACATTATCACTTAAAATTACCGATCCTTTTTTTAACTTCGGAAGTATAAGTTCTAAGTAGTTAGGATAATTCTGTTTATCGGCATCTATAAAAACCAAATCAAAGGTTTTTTGAAGCGTTGGGATTACTTCTGAAGCTTTGCCTATATGCTGAATTATTTGATTTCCAAAACCCGATTTATCAAAATATTTTCGTTGTAAATCGTACAACTCTTCATTGATGTCTATAGTGTGTAATTCACCTTCTTTTTGCATTCCTTCTGCCAAGCATAAAGCCGAATAACCTGTATAAGTTCCAATTTCAAGAATATTTTTTGGGTTGATTAGTTTTGATATCATACTCAAAATCCTACCTTGAAAATGCCCACTTAACATTCTTGGAGCTAATATTTTTTGCCAAGTTTCTCTGTCTAATTGTTGTAATAATTCGGGTTCTTTTTGCGAATGAGCAACCACATAATCATCTAATTCATCTGGAATAAAGTGCATTATCCAATTATTTTCTGAATCAACTCTTGTTTCCCCTTTTCATCATCACCAAATAACCATTGTAGCACATTATCTTCCCATATTGCATCACATTCCTCAGAAGTTAATATTTTTTGTTCCATTGCTAAATCTAAAATCTTTCCAGGATAAGATGATTGGTTTTCACTTTCCATTTCACCTAAAGGATATGGATCGTCTAATCCCATTACAATTTGTTTTGAAGTTTGGTTTTTAACAATCAAACCTAAAGAACCCGTATCGTGAACCAAAGTATCGAAAAAGATGTTTTTGTGACCTACCGATTTTCTTGGATGAACTTTACCTTCAAATAAATCGGGACGACCATCAAATCCTTGAATACGTCTTCCTAGGTTCATTTGTGCTAATTGGCCGCCGTGAGCAAAGCAAGTTCGCATATTCGGGAATTTATCTGCATAACCATTCAAAGTAAAAAAATGATAGGCATCGGCACATTGTGCCAACATCCAAATTAGATGAAAACGCCAAGCAGTATTTTCTAATTTTATAAATTTTTCACCATCGTAAGGATGAATTTCAACGGCAAGATTGTATTTGTTTGCCATTTCGAAAATAGGCTCGTTTTCTTCATCAAAAATACAACGCCACGTTCCAATGGTATCCATATAATGGGTAGGAAGGCATAATAAACGCATTCCTAACTCCTCTACACAACGTTCAATTTCCCACAGCGCACCTCTTCCGTAGCCTGGATGAACCACAAACCCGCAAGTAAATTTTGAAGGATTATCGTGTTGTACTTTTGCATTAAAATCGTTTTGAAAACGCAAGGCTTGTTTCATTTCTTCCAAACGCAAACCGTTGCCATATAACTGAGAAAGATTCAATACAACTGCATGGTCAATATTAAATTTCTCCATCCATTCCAACTTTTCATCCAAAAAGAAACTGGAATCTGTAACAGGGCGTTTCCAATTTTTCTGAAGCATAAAGTTACGGTCTTTATCAACCCAAAAAATCCCTTTTTCTTTCATGAATTTCGGAATTTCTTCTGGGTAAGGAAGTAAATGGGAGTGACCGTTGATTCTTAGTTTTCTTTTTTGAGACATCGAGTTGTAGTTTTTACAAATGTAAGATACTATTATTATTGAGACCTAGTAGGTTTTTAAAACCTACTAGGTCTTTGTTGGAATATTACAAACTTTTAGTGCGTCCACCATCAACAGGAAGATTAATCCCATTGATATATCCAGCAGCTTCACTGGCTAAAAATGCAACTGCATAGGCAATTTCTTCAGGTTGAGCAAAACGTCTTGCAGGAACACTGCTTTTCATAAATTCGCCTGCTTCTTCCGTAGTTTTTTTAAGTTTTTTACCAATATTAACCATAATCTGATCCAATCTTTCGGTTGCTGTTGCACCTGGAAGTACATTGTTTACTGTAATTCCGAAAGGTCCTAGTTCTCCAGCCAAAGTTTTACTCCAATTTGCAACCGCACCACGAATGGTATTGCTTACACCCAAACCATCAATAGGTTGTTTTACCGAAGTAGAAATAATATTGATAATCCGACCATAATTTTCTTCTTTCATTCCAGGAACTACGGCTTGTGCTAATACTTGATTGCATAATAAATGTTGCGAAAAAGCAGCAGTAAACTCAGAAAGACTGGCATCAAATATTAGACCTCCTTTTGGACCTCCAGTATTGTTTAAAAGAATATGGTAGTTTTTTGAAAGACCCTTTGCAAGCGTATCTTTTAAAGAATTGGGATTGCTGAAATCGGCAACCAGATAATTATGTTCTTGTCCGTTTTCTGAAGGTAAATCGGCAAGGACTTGCTTCAACTTTTCTTCATTTCTCGCCACCAAAGTAATCGTTGCTCCCAAATAAGCTAACTCCATTGCGGATGCTTTTCCTATTCCTGCAGTACTTCCGCAGATTAAAGCGTTTTTATTTTTAAAATTTAAGTTCATTTTTATTTATGTTTTTTTTGATACTTCTATTTGTTTTTGAAATAAGTAAATACCCTGAGCCTGCCTGCCGAATGGCTGGTGATTTCTTTTTAGATCCCGAAAATTCGGGAGTATCAAAGGGTAATTGTTTTAATCATATTTAATACATACATTCTTAGCCTCCGTAAAAAACTTCAAAGCTTCAAATCCGCCTTCACGACCAACGCCACTGCTTTTTATTCCTCCAAAAGGCGTTCGTAAATCTCTGTTTAACCAAGTGTTTACCCAAACGATTCCTGCTTCTATTTGTTTTGAAACTCGCATCGTTCTGTCAAGATTACTTGTCCAAAGTGTAGCCGAAAGCCCATATTTTGTAGCGTTTGCCATTTTTAAAACTTCTTCTTCCGTTTCAAAAGGCATAATGGTAACCACAGGGCCAAAAATTTCTTCCTGATTTACACGACATTGATAATCCAATATTTCAATGATGGTGGGTTCTAGATAATAACCATTTTCAGACCCTTCAACAGTAACTTGATTACCACCAAACAGTATTTTTCCACCTTCTTCTTTTGCCAGATCGATATAGGATTTTACTTTTTCCAAATGTGATTTTGAAACCAAGGCACCAATATTTGTTTCAGCTTCAAAAGGGTTTCCAACTTTTAGTTCTTTTACTTTAGCAACGAAATCTGTTTTAAATTTTTCATAAATAGATTTTTCTACAAATATCCGACTTCCGCAAAGGCAAATCTGACCTTGATTTGCAAAGGAAGATTTTACCGTTACCGATAACATTTTGTCGTAATTACAATCGGCAAATATGAGGTTTGGATTTTTTCCGCCCAACTCCAACGATAATTTTTTAAACATGGGAGCAGCGGTTCTGGCAATATGTTCGCCCGTTTTGGTACCGCCAGTAAATGAAATCGCTTTAATATCTGGATGCGAAACAATGGCTTGTCCAGCCGAAGGTCCCGTGCCGTGAACAATATTTAAAACGCCTTTTGGTAAGCCAGCTTTGCTGCAAATTTCACCTAATAAATAGGCGGTCATTGGAGTTACTTCGCTAGGTTTTGCAACCACTGTATTTCCGGCTGCTAGGGCAGGAGCAATCTTCCAAGTAAATAAATATAATGGGAGATTCCAAGGTGAGATACAACCTACTACACCAATAGGTTGGCGTATGGTAAAATTCATAGTGTTGAGTCCTACGCTTTCGTGTGCTTCACTTGCAAATTGAGTAATTGCGTGTCCGAAAAACCGAAAATTACTCGAAGCTCTCGGAATATCTACAGCTTTTGCAAGACTTAGAGGTTTCCCATTATCTAAGGCTTCGGCTACTGCTAACTCTTCTAAATTATCTTCAATTAATGAAGCGATTTTTAAAAGTATTGTACTTCGTTCTTCGGTAGTAGTATTAGACCAAGAAGGAAATGCCTCTTTGGCAGCTTTGTATGCTCTCTCTACATCCTCAGAAGAAGAAAATGCAATTTTAGAATATACTTCTCCTTTTGATGGATTGTAATTATCTAACCAATCTTTCGAAAAAGGTTCGCAATATTCTCCGTTGATGTAATTTAATATTTTTTTCATGCTTGTGCTGAATTTATTTCAGTAATATGTCCGAGAAAGCGGGTTAGCTTTATGTAATTATTTTAATTTTGCCTACAGCCTACAGCCTACAGCCTACAGCCTACAGCCTACAGCCTTTTATACGCCAACACTTTAATTTCCACCACCAAATGCGGATGTGGCAATTGATGCACGGCAACCGTTGTTCTTGTCGGCCCAGTTTCTTTACTGAAATATTGTGCATATACTTCATTATAACCCGCAAAATCATTCATATTTACTAAAAATGAAGTAACATCTACGACATCATCAAGGGTAGCTCCTTCGGTTGCGAGAAAATCTTTAATATTTTCTAAAACAGCTTTGGTTTGTTCTCGAATGTCTAAACGAACCGTTCCCATTTCGTCTATTTGATGAACGCCTGCAAACGAATTATCCGCCAATCGTGAACTGGTTCCCGAAATAAAAATAAAATCGCCTACTCTTTTTACGTGTGGATAAGCTCCTCTTGGTGTTGCTTTTCCTTCTACTAATCTACTTTTCATATTCAATTTCTGTATTTTGACCCAGCTCAATAAATACTCGGGCGGGAATCTTTATAAACTTAATTATTATTTTAATTCAATATTTTTTTATACTTGACAGGTTTTTAAAAACCTGTGAGGTCTTTGTAAATTATAAATTTTTAGCTACATCATCATCGTGTAAAATTTCTTTGGTTTCTTTCAGTACCAAAGTTAGTTTTTCTTCCAAGCTCATTGCTTCCGTTAATTTTCCATAGTCTAATAAATTCAAAATTGCTTTGTCTTGCGCTCTTCCTTTTTTCATTGCTTCGGAATAAGGAATGTCAGCATTAAAGGTAACTAAAGAATATTTAGAATTGTACTTTTCTGGAAAATTATCTTCAAAAGCAATTTCTAATTTTCGTTTTTCTTGAAATATCGGATTTGCTGTATGTTCTTTCATTTCATAGAAATTATCTATCGCTAAATCGGCAATGGCATCAGTATCTTTTTTGCGTTCTTTTTGATATTCTGAAAAGATGGTTTTCCAACTTGTTTGCTCATTTTGTAGATCTCCTTCGTGTTTTTCAATGTATTTATCCAAAACTACTACATCTTCAAATGAAGCAATCATTCCTTGTCCGTAAAAAGGAACAATCGCGTGGGCTGCATCGCCCATTATTAATGTGTTTCCGTAGGCATTCCACGGATAGCATTTTACGGTTCCGAGATGTCCTGTTGGGTTTTCGAAAAATTCTTCGGTTAAATTTGGCATTAAGGCAACAGCATCTGGAAATTCTCTTTCAAAATATTCCGAAACTTTTTTGGGAGTGTTTAAGTTTTCAAAATTATCAGCTCCTGTTTCGTGTGCTAAAAATAAAGTTACGGTAAAACTTCCGTCTATATTTGGTAAAGCAATCAACATATTTTCGCCTCGTGGCCAGATATGAAGTGCGTTATTATCGGTTTTAAATTCACCGTTTTCTGTAGCAGGAATCGTAAGTTCTTTATAACTATGACTGAGCCAATCGATAGAAAAACTCAATCTAAGCGACTTATTTATAAACATATTATTTCGCATCACAGAACCAGCTCCATCGGTTCCAAAAATAATAGCTGCGGAATGAGTGATTTCTTTTTTTGTGTTGTAATCTTTAAAAATAGCGGTTGTGTTTTCTAAATCTACCGATTGGCAACTCTGATTAAAAAACATAGTTACATTGGGTAATTCTTCGGCAGCATCAAGTAAAATCATATTTAATCCAGGACGTGAAATGGAGTTGATGTATTTGTCTTCTCGACCACTATACAGACTCATAAATTTGTTGCCTTTGGTGTCGTGAATCATTCGTCCTAACATCGGTAAACATAATTTTTTAACTTCCTTTTGAAGTCCGACCATTCGCATCGCTTTCATTCCACGATCTGAAAATGCTAAATTGATAGATCGTCCTGCATCTTGTGCTACTTTTCGTAAATCGGGACGTTTTTCTACAAGTTTTACTTGATAGCCTCTTTGTCCTAGACGTAATGCTAATAAACTTCCGCAGAGTCCTGCACCTATTATCAATATGTTTTCTTTATTTCCTACGGAGGCAGGAATCTTATTATCTGACATAGATTTTATATTAATACATTCATAAATTAAATTCTTTTTTACTTTATTTTGAGTAAAGTATTTTTTCAACCAGTTACCCTTCCGCTCCGCTCAGGGTAATATTTACTCGGGTATTGAGCGTCCCGATGATTCGGGAGAAATGCCTATTTACTAATTTAAAACCACTTTCAATCGCTTCACAAACTCAAATACATCTTCAAAACTATTATAAAGTGGGGCAGGAGCCACCCGAATCACATCGGGTTCTCGCCAATCACTTATAACACCAGCTTTGGTTAATTGAGTATGTAGTTTTTTATCCGTACTTTTTACCTGAATCGATAATTGGCAACCACGTTCTTCTGGGTTTGAAGGAGTAATGATGTTAATTCGATCATCATTCATTTCATTAATTAAATATTCTAAATAGCCAGTTAATTTTTTAGATTTAGCTCTTATGTTTTCAAATCCTGCTTCTTCAAATATGGCTAAAGACGCTCTAATGGCGGCCATCGATAAAATTGCTGGGTTACTTAATTGCCAACCTTCGGCTCCCGACAACCCATCAAATTCGTGACGCATATTAAAACGGGTTTGTTTGTTATGTCCCCACCAACCTGTAAATCTATTTAAGTCAGAATTATTTGCGTGGCGTTCGTGAACAAAGCATCCGCCCAAACTTCCAGGACCGCTATTTAAATATTTATAGGTACACCAAACGGCAAAATCGGGACCATTATCGTGTAAATTGGGTTGAATGTTTCCAACTCCGTGTGCCAAATCAAAGCCAACCATACAATTGTATTGATGACCAAGTTCGGTTATTTTTTTAATAGGAAATGATTGTCCTGTGTAATAATTGGTGGTTCCAATCATTAGCAAAGCAATCTCGTTTCCTTGTTCTTTCATTATTTTTTCTAAATCTTCAAAACGACATAATTCTTCACCTTCACGAGGTTTCCATAAAATCAAACCTTCTTTTGGGTCAATTCCGTGGAATTTCAACTGACTTTCAACCGCATATTTATCTGAAGGAAACGCATCGCTTTCAATCACAATTTTAAACTTGGTTTTTGTGGGTTGGTAAAACGAAACCATCATAAAATGAAGATTGGCGGTAAGACTGTTCATAATCACCACTTCACTTGGTTTTGTACCAACGATTTTCGCCATAGAATTGGTTAGAAATTCATGATAAGGCAACCAAGGGTTTTTTGCATCAGTATGCCCTTCTACACCAAATTTAGCCCAATCGTTGAGTTCTTGCTGAAGGTACTCTGAAGTTTTTCTGGGTTGTAACCCTAATGAATTTCCGCAGAGATACACCAATTCCTCGTTATTCTCATTTGTTGGAATTAAGAACTTTGAACGAAATTCTTTTAAAGAATCCTGCTGATCTTGTTGTTGTGCGTAAGCTAGATTGTTTTCAAGCATAAATAGTATTAGTTTTGAACTCAAACAAAAATAGGATAAATCCTGTTTTTATGACAGTATCTTTAAATAATATTTTAAATCATTGAATTTCAAATAGAGAAGTTGTCATATTAAGTAAAAATATAACTACAAAATAAATGGATTTTAATAAAGAATTTGAAACCAACAAAGAGACTTGGAATAAGAAAGTTGCGATACATTCTGAAAGTGATTTCTATAATTTAGCGGAATTTAAAAAAGGAAAAAACTCGCTTCATAGCTATGAATTAGAAGCTTTGGGAGATGTCTCAGGAAAATCATTATTGCATTTGCAATGTCATTTTGGGCAAGATACTTTGAGTTGGACTAGAATGGGAGCGAAGTGTACCGGTGTTGATCTTTCGGAAGAAGGAATCCGTTTGGCAAAGAAATTGAATACGGAACTTGGACTAGATGCAACCTTTATTTGTTGCAATGTTTTGGATACTTCGGAATACATTAAAGAAAAATTTGACATCGTTTTTACCAGTTTTGGAGCTATTTGTTGGTTGCCAGATTTAAAACCTTGGGCTATAATGATTTCTGAAAGATTAAAACAAGGAGGTGTTTTTTATATTGCCGATTTTCATCCAATTCCGTGGATGTTTGATTATACCGTAAATCCTCCAGTTTTAAAATATGGATATCAGCAAAAAGAAGCGATTTACGAAGAATATGATGGAACTTATGCCGATGAAAATTCGGTAATGGTTAGTAAAGATTTTACTTGGAATCATAGTTTAGGGGAAGTAATAACTGCTTTGGCAAATGCAGGGTTAACTATCAATTATTTAAATGAATACGATGCTACGCCCTATGATATTTTTCCAGATTTGATAAAAAACAAAAATGGAATGTTTGAGTTTGAGACTAAAAAATATCCTTTGGTTTTTGAAGTAAAAGCAACTAAAAAGTAGCTTAGTTTTTTTATTGAAATGTCTGTAAAAAACACTTTAAAAAGCTTTGTTGAGTCTTTATGCACTGTTGAGAAAGTAAGTCCGTTTATTATAGTGTAGTCTTCCCAAGTTGTTGAAAATGAGGGTCTATTGAGATTTTTTTTTTGAAGCTACATTCTTTAATAATATGTTTTTAACGTAGAAAAACCATTGCCTTTATTGGCGATTTTAAATTCGGTTAGGATTCAACGAATGGAGTTTAAATAATAAGTTGTATAAAGATTATTGATAGGTATATTTTTATTAATAATTAAATTTATTATTTCGGTTCGTTTTTTTATTATAAATTTGCCCTCGTGATAAAACTGTTCTCCATAGCATTTTCGTTTCTTATTCTTAGTCAGAGTATGAATGTCAGGTATAATGACATTTTTCAACTGGATGAGTTTATCGAACACGCCCAATTTCATATGGATGAATATGGGGATGATTTCCTTGTTTTTGTTTCCAAACACTACGGTGACTTAAAAGATGAACATCATAAAAAACACGAAGAAGAAAAACCCGATCACGAAAGTTTACCTTTTCAGCAACACTCTCAAATAGCCACATCAGTGATTTTTATTGTTGATATAAATACTTTTGAGGAACCTAAATCAGACTGTTTAACTTGTTCTGAAAATCATTTTTATTACCAAAACAATTATTCTTCACTACACGATAAAGGAGTTTTTCAACCTCCGAAATTTGTATAATTCTATTGCCTGAAATCTCAGGAATACTTTCATTTTTAGAATTTATTAATTAAAAGCTGACCTATTGATTCAGTAAAATATTAGTATGAGTTCTAATTTTTATTAAAAGAATTACACAAAATTTTATGCTTTCAAATATTATTAATTTCAGTATTAAGAACAAGTTTATTGTTCTGCTTTTTACCAGTTTTATTGTCGGATTTGGAGTGTATTCACTCACACAAATCCCCATTGGTGCTGTACCAGATGTTACTAACAATCAGGTGCAAGTGATTACCACTTCACAAAATTTATCTACACAAGATATCGAACAGTTTATTACTTATCCTGTGGAATTGGAAATGGCAAATATTCCCGGTGTTGTCGAGATTCGCTCCATTTCAAAATTCGGATTATCGGTGGTAACCATTGTTTTTGAAGAGAGTATAGGAACCTACCTTCCAAGACAATTAATTGCCGAAAAATTAACAAGCGTAAGAGAAAAAATCCCCGAAGGTTTTGGCTCACCCGAAATGGGTCCCATCACTACAGGTCTCGGAGAAATATACCAATACGTTTTAGATGTAAAAGAGGATTATAAAGGTAGTTATTCCGCAACCGAATTAAGAACCATTCAAGATTGGATTGTAAAGCGTCAATTATCCGGAATCAAAGGAGTGGTTGAGGTAAATACTTGGGGAGGATTTTTAAAACAATACGAAGTTGCTATTAATACCTCCAAGCTAAATGCTATGGATATCACTGCTTCCGAAGTATTCACAGCACTTAATAAAAATAATAGCGTTGCCGGTGGTGGTTATATTGAAAAGACCAACCAAGCGTATTTTATTAGAGGAGAAGGACTTATAACCTCCTTAGAGGATATTAGAAATATTGTTGTTAAAACCAAAAACGGACTCCCGATTCTGATTAAAGATATTGCAAAAGTGGGTTTCGGTTCTGCCATGCGATTTGGTGCAATTACTGCCAATGGCGAAGGTGAAAAGGTGCTGGGACAAGTTATGATGTTAAAGGATGGAAATTCAAAACAAGTAATTGAAGCGGTAAAAGAACGCGTAAAATCTATCGAAAAATCCCTGCCAGAAGGTGTTTATATCAATGGGTTTTTAGACAGAAGCGAATTGATTGAAAAAACAACTTTCACCGTTTATGAAAACTTAATCCTCGGAAGTTTAATCGTTATTTTTATTGTAGTATTATTATTAGGCGATTGGCGGTCTGGATTGGTAGTTGCTTCAGTAATTCCTTTGGCCTTAATGTTTACCCTTTCAATGATGTATCTTTTTGGGGTAGATGCTAACTTGATGAGTTTGGGAGCTATTGACTTCGGAATTATTATCGATGGAGCCGTAATTATTGTTGAATTTGTCGCCTTTAAAATCACTTCGAAAAGTGAGGATTTTAAAAATCTTACCAAGATTCAAGCACAAGATGTTCGGGACGATGTTACTTTTGGAGCTGCTTCAAAAATGATGTCCTCTGCTATTTTTGGTCAAATCATTATATTAATTGTATTTATTCCAATTCTAACTTTAGGTGGTGTGGAAGGAAAAATGTTTAAACCAATGGCAATGACTTTTAGTTTTGCTCTTATTGGTGCAATGATATTTGGACTTACGTATGTTCCTGCAATGGCTTCGATGGTGATAAAACCTGTAAAACTTTCCGATAAAAATATCTCTAAACGATTGATGCGGTTTTTAACCAATTTATACGAACCAAGTATTCGTTGGGCATTAAAATCTAAACAGTTGGTAATTTCAGCTTCAGTGGTGATTTTATTGTCTTCATTTTACTTGTTTTCAACAATGGGAGCGGAGTTTGTTCCCACTTTAGATGAAGGTGATTTTGTAATTCAACCAATTTTAAAAACAGGAACTTCCTTAAAGAAAACCGTAGAAATCACCACAAAAATTGAACAGATTTTAAAACAATTTCCTGAAGTAAAACAAGTGGTAAGTAGAATCGGTGCTGCCGAAGTTCCAACCGACCCAATGTCTATGGAAGAAAGCGATGTCATTGTTACTTTAATTCCGAAGGGCGAATGGACAACCGCCAAAACCAAAGATGAATTGGCAGATAAATTCAAGGAAGCATTGGAAATTATTCCGAATATGGAAGTGGAATTTACCCAACCCATCGAGATGCGTTTTAACGAATTAATTTCTGGAGTTCGCTCAGATATTGCGATAAAAATTTATGGCGATAACCTAGACTTATTGAATAAGAAAGCAAACGAAATTAAAAAAGCCATCAGTCATATTGAAGGAGCTGCCGATATTACGGTAGAAAAAACCGCAGGATTACCACAAATGAACGTAAAGTTTAACCGAAGTAAAATTGCTCGATATGGTTTAAATATTAGTGATTTAAATGAAATGATTACGATGGGTTTTTCGGGTCACACCGCCGGAAGTATTTTTGAAGGAGAGAAGAAATTCGATTTGGTTTTACGATTAGATAAGAACAATCGCCAAGATATTTCAGATTTGCAAAACTTATACGTGGATACGCCGAGTGGAGTAAAAATTCCACTTAGTGAGCTTGCAACTATTAGCTATACAAAAGGTGCTGCAAAGATTTCAAGAGATAATACAAGACGAAGAGTGGTGGTTGGAGTTAATGTGAGAAACAGAGATTTACAATCGGTGGTAGATGACTTGAAAGCAACCATTAATAAGGAAATTAAAATACCCGTGGGCTATTCCATTACTTATGGTGGGCAATTTGAAAACTTAGAATCTGCCAAAGCAAGATTAGCGGTTGCAGTGCCAATTGCGTTGATTCTAATATTTATTCTCTTGTATTTTGCTTTCAAATCTGTTAAAGAAGCCTTTATTATTTATTCTGCAATTCCGTTTGCAGCGGTAGGAGGGATTCTATTTTTATGGTTGCGAGATTTACCTTTTAGTATTTCTGCAGGAGTCGGTTTTATTGCTCTTTTTGGTATTGCCGTTTTAAATGGTATTGTGTTAATTGAAGAGTTTAAAGAATTAAAACATAATGGAATGAAAACCGATGATGAACTTATCATTTTCGGTGCAAAAAGCAGATTGCGAGCGGTACTTTTAACAGCCTTAGCAGCAGCATTAGGCTTCTTGCCAATGGCAATTTCAAACGGTGCTGGCGCCGAAGTACAACGACCTCTTGCAACTGTTGTAATTGGTGGTTTGATTACTTCCACCTTGCTTACCTTATTAGTGTTACCGATACTTTATTCAATTTTCGACAATAGAAGAGAACGTAAAAGATTTCATCTTAAAAGTAAAAAAGGACAAGTAGTAACTACAATTTTAGTACTGTTTACTTTAGGAATAAATGCACAAACTCCAACCCTCGGATTAGAAGAATTAAAACAATTGGCTTTCGAAAATAATACCAGTTTAAAAGTAGCTGCTTTAAAAGCCGAAAAAGCAAATGCCTTGATTTCATCCTCTTTAAATTTTGATAAAACAGAAGTCTATTATAGTTACGATGAAAACAATATAGCTTTTAATAACGAACCTTTAAATGTTTTTGGAATCCAACAAAGTTTCCTTTTTCCTACCGTTTATTTTGCAGCAAAAAAGATTGGTGTCGAAAATCAGAAAAGCGCAGCAATCAATCACGAAATTCAGAAGAAAATAGTAGAAAGTCAGATAATGTCTAACTATTACGAGTATTTATTTTCGGTTGAAAAGGAAAAAATATATTTTAGTTTAGACAGTTTGTATTCTAATTTTGCCAAGTCGGCTGCAAGGCGATTTGAATTGGGTGAAACGAATTATTTAGAAAAAATTACAGCACAGTCCAAGCAGAAAAAGATACAAACACAATTAGAAAAAGCCACACAGGATGTTGAGATAGCGTTGAAAAGAATTAAAAAAACAGTTCAGTCTGAAGAAGATTTTGAGGTTAAATTAATTCCTATTAACAAACTTTTTCTTCAAGAGAAAAGTGTTGAAGAAAGTCCTGAATTAGCTTATTTTAAAAGTCAGGAAGCAATGTTTAAAGCCAAGAACAACTTTGAAAAACAACAACTGCTTCCCGATATAAGTCTAGAATATTTTCAAGGAACCAACTCAACGCTTCCATCGAACTTATACGGTTTTCAAGTTGGACTAAAAATCCCGTTGCTTTTCAGTGGACAATCCTCACAAATAAAGGCTTCAAAAATTGCTTTTAATGAATCTGTAGAGCAATCCAAGGCCTATAAATTTCAGTTAGAAGGATACCAACAAGAATTATATTCAGAATTATATAAAAATCAAAAAGCATTGGAATATTATGAAACTGAAGGAACCAGTCTTTCCTATGAAATTCTAAAAACTGCCAATAGTAGCTTTAAAAATGGAGAAATAGACTTTTTTAGATTCATTCAAAGTATTGAAAATGCCTATGAAATTAAAATTGATTATCTAATTAATTTAAATCAATTGAACCAAACAATTATTAAACTAAATCACTTAACATTATAAATCATTTCTTATGAAATTCAATAAATATATAGTAATCGTTTTTTCTGCAATCAGTTTGTATAGCTGCGGAAACTCAGAAAAAACAACAGAATCGGAAGTAACAGAAAATCAAACTGAAGAAACAGGTATTATACTGTCAAAGCAACAATTTGAACAAAATAATATGCGGTTAGAACCCTTACAAGAAAGACCTTTTTCGGTGGTAGTTCAGGCTTCTGGAATGATCGATGTGCCACCCGAAAATAAAGCTATTGTAAATGCGATAATGGGCGGTTATGTAAAAACAACCCCTTTGTTAGTGGGCGATAAAGTAAGAAAAGGACAAGTGTTAATTACTCTTGAAAATCCTGAATTTGTCACTTTACAACAAGAATATTTAGAAATAAACGAGCAATTAAATTTTTTGAAATCTGAATTTGACCGACAAAAAATATTATTTGAAGAGAAGATTACTTCACAAAAAAAATATTTAAAAGCAGAGAGTGAGTATAAAACGACAAAGGCAAAATATACGGGTTTTAAGAAACAGCTTCAAATGTTGAATATTTCAACTAAAAATGCTGAAAATGGTAAATTTACTTCTATTGTTACTATTTACGCTCCAATTTCAGGAAGTATTACCAAAGTAAATATTGCGATAGGAACCTTTGTTTCGCCCGCAAAACCCATTATGGAAATAGTAAATACTGATCATTTGCATTTGGAATTATCGGTTTATGAAAAGGATATTTTAAGTTTAAAAAAGGGACAGAAAATAGATTTTAAAATTCCAGAAGCTTCCGATGAAGTTTATAAAGCAGAAGTACATCTTATCGGAACTTCGATTACCGAAAACAGAACCATTAAAGTTCACGGGCATTTAATAGATGAATCACAAAATAATTTTTTAGTTGGGATGTTTGTAGAAGCCCATATTATTACAGCAAATAAAATGAAGCTATCATTACCTTCTGATGCTATTGTTGATATAGATGGACATTTTTATGTGTTAAAATTAGTATCTTCGGACGAAGATAAGCGACATTTTGAACAAGTGAAAGTTGAAATTGGTAGTTCTTATGAAGGTTTTACTGAAATTACAAACACTTCCGATTTTTCTTCAAAAGATCAATTTATTACAAAAGGAGCTTTTAGCCTTGTGACTGAATAAGAAATTAAGCTATTTAAGCATAATTTTATAACGTGACTGAAAACACCATAAAACACGGACTTAAAGAAAATGCTTCCCAATTTTGGATATTAGTATTGGTCAACGCTTTTGTAGGCGGAATGGTAGGATTAGAGCGTTCTATTTTACCCGAAATAGCCGAAAAAGAATTTCATATAGATAGCAATACGGCAATACTTTTATTTATAATTGCCTTCGGAATTACCAAAGCGATTACCAATTATTTTACAGGAAAATTAGCTAATAAATTGGGTAGAAAAAACCTGCTAGTTATCGGGTGGTTGTTTGCATTGCCCATTCCTTTATTATTAATTTATGCGGAAAGCTGGAATGTAGTCATTTTTGCAAATATTCTCTTAGGAATCAATCAAGGGCTTACTTGGTCGAGTACGGTGGTGATGAAAATAGATTTGGTAGGAGAGAAGGATCGAGGTTTTGCAATGGGTCTTAATGAATTTTCAGGTTATTTTGCAGTAGGATTAATTGCTTTTTTATCGGCTGTTATTGCTGAAAAATATGGATTACGACCTTATCCTTTTTACCTCGGAATTGGACTTTCCATTTTAGGATTACTATTCTCTATTTTTCTAGTGAAAGACACTCGGCATCACGTTGCAAAAGAAACCAGCGAAAGCAATCAAGAAAAAGTAAAAAATGTATTTTGGAATACTACTTTTAAAAACCGAAATTTAAGTGCGACTACACAGGCAGGACTCGTTAATAACCTAAACGACGGAATGATTTGGGGACTATTGCCACTACTATTATTAAGTGAAAACTTTGGAAAAGATAACATAGGAATTATAACCGCAACCTATCCTTTGGTTTGGGGATTGGGACAATTATTTACTGGGAAATTTGCCGATTTATACAGTAATAAAAAGATTTTGTTTTATGGAATGTTATTACAAGGTATTGCCATTTCAATATTAGTTTGGGCAAGTTCACCCATAGAATACATCCTTTTATGTGTTGTTTTAGGATTGGGAACCGCATTGGTGTATCCTACTTTCTTGGTAGTGATAGCTAAAAACACAACACCTTCTCAACGACCAGAAAGCATAGGTGTTTTTAGACTTTGGCGTGATTTAGGCTATGCAATTGGAGCGTTAATTTCTGGGTTAATTGCAGATGCTTATGGATTGGAGTATGCGATTTTAAGTATTGGATTATTAACTATTTTATCTTCAGTTATCATTCAATTACGAATGAAAAAAGGTTAAATTAATCAAAAAAAAATAAAATTGGTTTTCATTTAAACATTAATCGTAATATTGCAATATAGCAATATCGCAATAAATAGGTATGGGAATTACAAAATCTGAAATATTTACCAAAGAGCAAAACCAATTGGCAAGTATTGCAAAAGTGTTGGGGCATCCTGCAAGAGTGGCGATATTACAACATTTGTTTAGCATTAATGCTTGTGTTTGTGGTGATTTGGTTGAAGAAATTGGTTTGGCACAACCAACTATCTCACAACATTTAAAAGAACTTAAAAACGCAGGACTTATTAAAGGAAACGTAGAAGGCACCAAAGTTTGTTATTGTATCGACACCGAAAATTGGTCGAAAATGAAAGAAATACTTAATTTATTTTTAAATCAAGATTTACAAGAATCCGAAAGTTGTTGTGTGGTTTAACACTTCGACACTTCTCCCGAATCATCGGGACGCTCAGTGGCCACATTAAAGACTATAATTTGTATTTACTGATAGCACATTCAATCATTAACACATTCAATCATTAATTCATTCACACATTAAAACATTAACTATGAAGTTATCAGAAATAAAAAACCACCTAAGTAACCTAGAAACTATAGCGTTTCAACTGCCAAATGGCGAATTAGTTCCCAATCATTTTCACGTTACCGAAGTTGGTAAAATTACCAAACATTTTATCGATTGTGGTGGGGTGGTACGAAATGAAGAAGTTGTAAATTTTCAACTTTGGAATGCCAACGATTACGATCATCGTTTACATCCAGAGAAATTAGTGAAAATTATTGAGCTTTCTGAAAAGGTTTTAGAAATAGGAGATTTAGAAATCGAAGTAGAATACCAAGGAGATACTATAGGAAAATACGCATTGGATTTTGATGGAAAAACATTCCTTCTAGTAACCAAACAAACCGATTGTTTAGCAAAAGATAACTGCGGAATTCCAGAAGGAATGCAAAAAGTGAGTTTGTCAGATTTAAAAGCAGAAGAGGTTACTTGTTGTGACCCAGCTTCAAATTGTTGCTAAAATTTCTCAGTTAATGTTTGCGAAAATTAAATCAGTTATCGAAGAATTGGAAATCAATTCTATTTCAGAAGAGCGAAAAACCATTATTCAACCATTCATCGACTTTATTATTGGAAAGGAAGAAGTAGGAGAAACAGTTAACTTAAATTTTATCTGTACTCACAATTCTCGTAGAAGTCATTTTGCCCAAATTTGGGCTCAGGTGATGGCTTCCCATTTTAAAGTTAAAAATGTGAATTGCTTTTCAGGAGGTACAGAAGCAACGGCTTTATTTGTTTTAGTAAAAGAAACCTTGGAAGAAACAGGCTTTGTTATTAAAACTATTTCGGAAGGAAATAATCCACGGTTTGAAATATTTTTTTCGGATGAACAAAAGCCAGTAATCGGGTTTTCAAAAACCTTTGATGATGCGTTTAATCCCACTAATAATTTTGCTGCTATAATGACTTGTTCACAGGCAGATGAAAATTGTCCGTTTATTCCTGGGTCTGAAAAAAGGATTCCTATAACGTACGAAGATCCAAAAGAGTTTGACAATACAGAATTTCAAAAAGAAAAATATAAAGAACGAAGTATGCAAATTGCTTCGGAAATGTATTATGTTTTTTTTAAAATAAAAGGTCGCTGAGCCCGCCTTGCCAGCGAGGCAGGTGCTTCGACGTAGGAGAAGTGTATCGAAGCGCCAGATTAAAATAATAACAATGAAAAAATTAAGCTTTCTAGACAGTTATTTAACGCTATGGATATTCGTTGCTATGGCGATTGGAGTGGGAATTGGGTATTTTGTTCCAACTTTTCCAGATTTTATTAATTCATTAAATAGTGGTTCAACGAATATTCCTATTGCTATCGGGTTGATATTAATGATGTATCCGCCATTAGCAAAGGTCAATTACGCATTACTTCCGAAGGTATTTAAAGATGTAAAAGTACTCTCGGTTTCTTTAGTGCTGAACTGGATTATCGGACCAGTTTTAATGTTCGTTCTAGCAATAACATTCTTGCAAGACTATCCTGAATATATGGTCGGACTTATATTAATAGGTCTCGCAAGGTGTATCGCAATGGTCTTAGTTTGGAACGATTTAGCCGAAGGAAGTGCAGAATACGGAGCTGGTTTGGTTGCTTTAAATAGTATTTTTCAGGTATTTGCCTATAGTTTTTATGCTTGGTTATTTATTACGGTACTTCCTCCTTATTTTGGGTTTGAAGGTGCTATTGTAGATATTTCCATCGCCACCATCGCAGAAAGTGTCGCCATCTATTTAGGTATACCTTTTCTATTAGGAATTTTAAGTCGATTAATTTTAGTAAAACTGAGGGATGAAAATTGGTACAGTGAAAAATTTATTCCAACTATTTCCCCAGTAACATTAATTGCTTTATTATTTACAATTGTGGTGATGTTTTCGTTAAAAGGAGAACTGATTGTTGAAATTCCAATGGACGTTGTTATTATTGCGATTCCGTTGGTAATTTATTTTACCGTGATGTTTTTTATTAGCTTTTTTACAAGCAAAGCAATGGGAGCCGATTATAAAAAGAATGCTGCCATATCCTTTACCGCTTCCGGAAATAATTTTGAACTTGCCATCGCAGTTGCCATCGCCGTTTTCGGGTTAAACTCAGGTCAGGCATTTGCAGGAGTTATAGGACCTTTGGTGGAAGTTCCAGCACTAATTTTATTGGTCAGAGTTTCTTTTTGGTTGAAGAAAAAATATTATAATTAACACTTAAGTAACAAAAGTTACAATTAATAAGCCTTACTTTTTTATTTTTGTGAACAATTGACTAATAAATTATTATGAAAAAAATTACTACACTGCTATTTTTAATTATTGTATTTCAGCTAAATGCTCAAAATCCAATTATTATTCCTGGAACACTTTCAGGAACCGATATTAATCTAACATTACAAAATGGAACTCACCAGTTTTATAACGGAATTAACACCACAACAATGGGAGTTAATGGTAATATCCTTGGACCAACAATCATTTTGGATAAAGGTGATTTTGTAAATTTTTCAGTTGAAAATCTTATTGGAGAGACCACTACCATTCACTGGCACGGATTACACGTTGCACCAGAAAATGATGGAGGTCCTCATACTACAATATTACCAGGAGAAACTTGGACACCAAGTTTTACTATTTTAGACAAAGCGGCAACGTATTGGTATCATCCACACCTTCATGAAAAGACAAACGAGCATGTTTCAAAAGGAATTGCAGGAATGATTATCGTAAAAGATAATGAAGAAGCAGCATTAACGTTGCCAAGAACTTATGGAGAAGATGATTTTCCAATTGTGATTCAAACAAAAGATTTTGATGTTAATAACGAAATTGTTGTTCCTTCAAATAGTGACGATATTATTATGGTTAATGCAACAATAGACCCTCAATTGGATATTCCTGCACAGGTTGTTCGACTTAGATTATTAAATGGTTCTTCCATGCGAACTTTTAATATGGGTTTAAATGCTAATCAATCGTTTTATCAAATTGCTTCCGATGGTGGATTGTTAAATGAATCTGTTTTATTAACACGATTAAGAATGGCACCAGGAGAAAGAGCAGAAATTTTAATAGACTTAACAGGAATGCAAGGTCAAACACTTCAATTAATGAGTTATGCTTCCGAATTTCAAAATGGAATCTATGGAGCGACTAATCCAGGTATGGGAGCAGGAATGGTGTTAAACGGCTATAATCCAAATCCGTTAAACGGAGCAGATTTCACTATTTTACAATTAGATGTAGTTTCTCCAATAGGAAATCCTGTAACTACAATTCCGAATGCTTTAGTAACCGTAACTCCAATTCTAGAAGGAACAGAAGATATAACAAGAAATTTGGTGATGACTTCAGTGAATGGTGGACCACAACAGTTAAATGGTGATTTTGTAATAAACGGTGTTCCTTTTAATATGAATGTTGTTAATTATGAAATTCCTTTAGGTAATACCGAAATCTGGAGAATTACCAATAGTTCTGCCATTGCACATCCCTTTCATATTCATGATGTTCAATTTTATATTTTGGATCGAGAAGGAGTTCCACCAGCACCTAGCGAGCAAGGTTTAAAAGATGTAATTTATGTATTGCCGCAAGAAACGGTTCGGTTCATAACTAAGTTCGAAGATTTTGCTAATCCAGATGTGCCTTATATGTATCACTGTCATATGTTATACCACGAAGACCGCGGAATGATGGGACAATTTACTGTGGTAGATAATTTAGGAATTGGTGATTTAAATTTAGATCAAGGAGTTGCAATTTATCCCAATCCTTCAAAAGGAGTTGTTAATTTAAAAACTTCGGAAGGGGTTATCGTTTCAAAAATTGAAATTTATAATGTATTAGGAAGCTTTATAAAAAGCATTGAAATTTCTAATAATCAAGATTCTATTGATGCAAATGAATTGTCTGAAGGAATGTATTTACTAAAAATAGTTAGCAATCAAGGAGAGGTGACAAAGAAATTAATTATCAATTAAAAAATAAATTTTAACATAGTTTTAAAACCATTCTAAATAGTTTTCGTAGTTTTGTTCTCGTAATGAAAAAAGTATTTTCTAAAATTACCGGAATTTTAATGGCAACCGTAGTATTATTTTCTACGATGTCATTTACTATTGATATGCATTATTGTGGTGATATTTTAGTAGATACAGCCATTTTTTCTAAAGCAGAAGGCTGTGGAATGGAAATGAATCATTCTTCTTCTTCTTCTTCTTCTTCTTCTGAAGAAAACATCAGCAATAAAAACTGCTGTAGTGAAACTGTCATATCAATTGATGGTGATGAAGAATTTACAACTACTTTTAAAGAATTAACTTTTGAGCAACAAACTTTCGTTGCTACATTTGTTTACACTTATATCAATCTTTTTGAAGTAAATGAAGATAATTCAACTTCATTTCTAGATTATTCCCCACCCTTAGTCGTCAAAGATATTTTGCTTCTTGACGAACAATTTTTAATTTGATTTTATAGATATTCTTCTATCGTCTTTGCGAGGAAGTATGACGAAGCAATCTCATGATTCGTTTATCTTTCTTTGTTAAATTCACAGTAGAAACATTGTCGCAATCTATCTAAAAGATTGTGAAAGGTTTTTAAAACCTAATTTATGTACCTTTAAATCAAATTAAAAAAACACATTATGTTAAATAAAATTATTCGTTATTTTCTTGAAAATAAGCTAATAACATTTATTTTACTTTTCGCCTTCATCATTGGTGGTTATGTAACTGCTCCCTTTAACTGGGAAACGTCAATTATAGAACGAAACCCCATTCCTGTAGATGCTATACCGGATATTGGTGAAAACCAACAAATTGTATTTACCGAATGGATGGGGCAATCACCTCAAGATATTGAGGATCAAATTACTTACCCATTAACAACTGCCTTATTAGGTATTCCAGGTGTAAAAACAATTAGAAGTAATTCTATTTTCGGAGTTTCAAGTATTTATATTATTTTTAATGATGATATAGATTTTTATTGGAGCCGAACTCGAATACTCGAAAAATTAAATTCCCTTCCCCCAGGTACTGTTCCCGCAGAGGTTAAGCCTGCATTAGGTCCAGATGCAACAGCATTGGGTCAAGTATATTGGTACACCTTAGAAGGAAGAAACCCAAAAACAGGAAAACCTACAGGAGGTTGGGATCCTCAAGAACTTAGAACCATACAAGATTTTTATGTTCGTTATTATTTAATGGCAACCAGTGGTGTTTCTGAAGTAGCTTCTATTGGAGGTTTCTTAAAAGAGTATCAGATCGAGATAGATCCTGCCGCTATGAAGGCCAATAATGTAAACGTTACCATGATAATGAATGCTGTTAAAAACAGTAATCTTGATATTGGAGCTAGAACAATAGAGTTTAATAGAGTTGAATATTTAGTAAGAGGTTTAGGATATATTAAAAACCTTTCAGATTTAGAAGAGAGTGTGGTTACTGTTAGAGATAATGTGCCAATTCGTTTAAAAGATGTTGCTAAAATCCAGTTTGGTCCTTCCACTCGTAGAGGAGGATTGGATAAAAGCGGAGTTGAAGCTGTTGGTGGTGTAGTGGTAGCACGTTATGGTGCAAATCCGCAAGAAGTAATTCAGAATTTAAAAAATAAAATTGCTGAAGTTGCACCAGGATTGCCTCAAAAAACGTTGGCAGATGGAACGATTTCAAAAGTTACGATTGTTCCTTTTTATGACCGTTCTGGGTTAATTCAAGAAACATTAGGAACTTTAGAGTCTTCTTTATCTCACGAGATATTGATAAGTATTTTGGTGATACTAATATTAGTATTCAATCTTAGAGCCTCCGTTTTAATTTCTAGCATACTTCCTATAGGCGTATTAATGACATTTATATTGATGAAATATTTTAATGTAGATGCCAATATTGTTGCACTTTCAGGTATTGCAATTGCGATTGGAGTGATGGTCGATGTGGGGATTGTATTCACAGAGAATATAGTCCGGCATCTCGAAATGCCCGAAAATGAAGGAGCCAGAGGAAGAGAATTACTTCAAATAATTTACGAAGCGACTATTGAGGTAGCCTCAGCAATTATTACTGCATTGGCAACAACTGTGGTAAGTTTTTTACCAGTATTTGCAATGCAAGCTGCAGAAGGAAAACTATTTAGACCTTTAGCATTTACAAAAACGTTTGCCTTAATCTCTTCCTTATTCATCGGGATCATGTTTATTCCAGCAATCGCACACATATTGTTCTCTATAAGATTAGATAAGAAACGTACCTCAAGAATTTTTGGTTCGCTATTAGTTGGTTTTGGTCTGGTGTTTTTATTTTATTACGGAAGTCTTATAGCCATAGCATTAATTGCTTTTGGAATCAATAATATTTTAACACAAGTAGCACCAAGGAGTCTTTTAAACGGAAAAATTAAATTACCCTACTCTAAAAAAACATCAAATTATATAAACATTGTCATTTCGATAATTGTATTGCTTTATTTCTTAACGGTAGAGTGGATGCCTCTTGGCGCTTCAAATTCTACTTTTGTTAATTTTATATTTGTAATAGTTGTCCTTGGAGTTGTTCTTGGGTTTTTAATGACCATTGTTCATTTTTACAGACCCATATTAATGTGGTGTTTAGATAATAAATGGAAATTTTTATCCCTTCCAATTATTATTGTTTTCTTTGGAGTTACTATTTGGATGGGTTTTTCAACCGTCTTTGGTTTTATGCCAGATTTTGCAAAAAACAATGTGGCTTGGCAAAAAATGGAAAAAACCTTCCCTGGATTGGGGAATGAGTTTATGCCAGCCTTGGATGAAGGTTCTTTCTTATTAATGCCTACAACAATGCCCCACTCGGGTATTACCGAAAACATGGAGGTTATTGCGACCATTAATAAGCATATGAATTCGATTCCTGAAATTGCAACTTCTGTTGGGAAATGGGGTCGTGTAAATTCTGCTTTAGATCCAGCACCTACTTCTATGTTTGAAAATACCATTAACTATATTCCAGAATATATTTTAGATGCTGACGGAAGAAAAGTTCGGTTTGAAGTTGATGATGATGAAGCATTTGTTTTAAAAGATGGAACCACTTATAAATATGGTGAAGATGAATACCGTAAAATATCTGAAGAAGAATTAACCTTAGATGAGGATGGAAAATATTTTAGACAATGGCGAGAAAAGATTAAGAAGCCAGATGATATTTGGAAAGAAATTGTAAAACATTCTAAATTTCCTGGGCTTACTTCAGCACCTAAACTGCAACCTATACAAACCCGACTAATTATGCTGGCAACAGGTATGCGGGCGCCAATGGGAATTAAAGTATTTGGTCCCACTTTAGAGGTAATTGAAAAAGTGGGTTATGAATTGGAAAATATTTTAAAAGAAGTACCAAGTGTAGCACCACAAACGGTATTTGCCGATAGAGTAGTAGGAAAACCATATTTAGAAATTAAGTTGAACCGTCAGGCAATGTCTCGTTACGGATTGACCATTAAAGATATGCAAACGCAATTATCGGTTGCTATTGGGGGTAAACAATTAACGACAACGGTTGAAGGTCGGGAGCGTTTTCCAGTACGTGTTCGGTATGCAAGAGAATTTAGAGATAATCCAGACGATATTAAGAAGATATTAATTCCAACACCTGCAGGACCTCAAGTAGAATTGGGCGAATTAGCAAGTATTGAATATGTTAGAGGTCCTCAAGTTATTAAAAGTGAAGATACTTTTTTAACAGGTTATGTGATTTTTGATATGAAAGATGGCTATGCTGAAACCAATGTAGTGGAAGAAGCACAAGCTCTAATTAAAGCAAAATTAGATAGTGGAGAATTTGTATTACCTGCTGGAGTTACCTATCGTTTTACAGGAAATTATGAAAACCAGATTAGAGCTTCCAAACGTCTAATGATTGTAGTACCTATATCATTAATATTGATTCTTTTAATTCTGTACTTCCAATTTAAATCATTAACCCCTGCATTAATGGTGTTTACAGGAATATTTGTAGCCTTTTCTGGAGGATTTATAATGATTTGGTTATACGGACAAGGATGGTTTTTAAATTTCAGCTTTGCAGATGTCTATATGCGAGACCTTTTTCAGCTACAAACTATAAACCTGAGTGTCGCCGTTTGGGTTGGTTTTATTGCCCTCTTCGGAATTGCTACCGATGATGGTGTAATTATGGGAACCTATTTAACACAGGTTTTTGAGAAAGAAAAACCAAAAACAGTTAAAGAAATAAGAGCGGCAACCTTGCACGCGGGTTCAAAAAGAGTACGTCCAGCAATAATGACAACCGCAACTGCAATTATCGCTTTAATTCCCATATTAACAGCCACAGGAAAAGGAGCAGATATCGTAATACCTATGGCAATCCCATCCTTTGGAGGAATGTTATTACAAGTAATGACGATGTTCGTAGTTCCTGTATTGTATAGTATGTGGAAAGAAAGAAGCCTTAAAAAAGAATTAAAACAATTAAAATCTTAAACAATGAAGATTTATAAATATATAATTTTAGCCTTTGTACTAGGATTTTCACAGCAAAGTTTTAGTCAGGTTAGTAAAGACAAATTAGACGCTTATTTGGTGGAAGCTGCTGAAAATAATCCCGGCTTAAAATCGAAATTTAACCAATATATGGCTGCTATGGAAAAGATTCCTCAAGTAGGAACACTCCCAGATCCACAGTTTGCTTTTGGTTATTTTATTCAGCCAGTAGAAACTCGTTTAGGACCTCAAAAGGCAACGTTTGCTTTAAAGCAAGCATTTCCTTGGTTTGGTTTATTAGCTTCAAAAGAAACGGTGGAAGCTGAAAAAGCAGCAGCAAAATACGAACTGTTTGAAAATGCCAAAGCCAATCTTTATTTTGAAGTAAAATCGGCGTATTACACCTATTACTTTTTCAATAAAGCTATAGAAATTACCGAAAGGAATATGGAGATACTTCGAGTCTTTAAAAGACTTTCTTTAGTTAAAATTGAAACAGGTCAAGCTTCTATTGTAGATGAATTAAGAGTGGAGTTAGAAATTAACGATTTAGAAAATCAGTTAGCATTGTATAGAGATTCTAAAAGAGGATTTCAAGCAAAATTCAATAATTTATTAGACAAAGAATACGATGCTCCTATTGAAACGCCATTAGATTTATGGAAAGAAAAGTTGCCCTACGAGTATGGAGCGATTAAAGACTCAATCAATGTTAATAATCATCAGTTAAAAAGTATCGACCATAAAATGAATGCTTTCTTAAAACAAGAAGACGTTGCAAGAAAAGAAGGAATGCCAAAATTTAATATAGGTATTAGTTATTTTATTGTTGGAGAGAATCCAAATTCGGCTGACCCAAATAATGGAAAAGATGCGATTTTATTTCCTTCCGTAGGGATTTCAATTCCTATTTACAGAAGAAAATACCATGGTATGATTAAGGAAGCACAACTTTTAAAACAAGCTGAACTCGATAACAAAGAGGATATGAAAAATACCTTAAGCAGTGTTTTCGAGAAAACATATACCGAGTTTTCTGATGGAGAACGAAGAATAGCTTTAAATGAAAGACAAACTGAAATTGCTAAAAAAGTATTGGACATTTTAATCACTTCGTACTCAACAGATTCAAAAGATTTTGAAGAAGTTTTAAGGATAGAACGTCAGTTGTTAAAATACGAACTGGCCTACGAAAAAGCAATGATAGACAATAACACCGCAGTAGCATTTATACAATATTTAATAGGAAATTAAACCTATCCTGCAAGGTTTTGAAAACCTTGTAGGTATCAAAGATTAAAAGGCAAGAAAATTAAGAATTATGAAAAAATATAAAAATTATATCATAGGAGCAGGAATATTAATCCTAGGAATAATATTAGGAAATATGTTTTCGGGTGGAGGAGATTCCAACGCTTCAGCAGGAACAGAAGAACACAGTCACGATAAAAAAGAAGCAACTATTTGGACTTGCTCAATGCATCCACAAATTAAAATGGATAAACCAGGAGATTGTCCACTTTGTGGAATGGAATTAATTCCGTTAGAAATCACAAGTACCACTGAAGAAATTGCTCCAGATGAAATAATAATGACTGAAGAAGCTATACAATTAGCAAACATTCAAACCTCGGTAGTTAGTAAAACCGGAGCCAATAAAGAGATTCGTTTGTTGGGAAGAGTACAACCAGACGAACGTAAATTATACTCTCAAGTATCTCATATTCCGGGACGTATTGAACGGTTATATATCAATTTTACGGGTGAAAAAGTTTCGAGAGGACAGAAAATGGTTCGCATTTATTCTCCTGAACTAATTTCGGCTCAAAAAGAATTGTTTGAAGCGATTAAATCTAGAGAAGTATTTCCTCAATTATATAAAGCAACTCGTAATAAACTAAAACTTTGGAAACTTTCAGATAAGCAAATCGATGCAATTGAAGCAAGCGGAAAAATTAGAGAACAAGTAGATATTTATTCAGATTATTCAGGATATGTAATGAAGAGAAATGTAGAGCTTGGTGACCATATTATGGCAGGAATGAACTTGTTTGATATTGCTAATTTAAGTTCGGTTTGGATAATGTTTGAAGCTTATGAAGCTGATATTCCTTGGATAAAAATTGGAAATGAAGTTAATTTTTCCATTCAGGCAATTCCTGGAAAAGATTTTAGCGGAAAAGTAACTTATGTAGATCCATTTGTTTCTTCAAATACCAGAGTTGCAAAAGTAAGAGTGGAACTAAATAACCCAGGTAACAAATTATTGCCAGAAATGTATGCAACAGGAATTATTAATGCGACTTTAAACAATAAAGAAAAATCGTTGATTGTACCAAAATCGGCAGTGCTTTGGACAGGAAAAAGAGCGGTGGTTTATGTGAAAGTTCCTCATGAAAATATTATTTCATTTATATATCGTGAGATTATTTTGGGCGAAGATTTAGGAAATTTTTACATTGTTGCCAAAGGATTAGAAGAAGGAGAAATCGTGGCAACCAATGGAGTTTTCAGAATCGATGCTTCAGCTCAACTATTAGGTCAAAAAAGCATGATGAATCCTGAAGGTGGAAAGGTTAGTACTGGAGGTCATGCAGGAATGGATATGGGAGATGATGATGCTTCGGCAACTAAAGATACTTCGACAAGCTCAGAAACCGAAGAAGATATGAGTGACATGGTGATGATTGATAAAACTAAAATTGATGCTAAATTTAAAAAACAATTAGGCGATGTGGTAGCTGAATATATTAAATTGAAAGATGCTTTTACAAACGACGACCCTGCATCGGCACAAATTAAAGCCGTTAAAGTAAAAGAATCCTTAGAAAAAGTTGATATGCTTTTGTTAATGGGCGATGCACATAATGTTTGGATGAAGGTCTTAAAACCAAATAAAAAACAAGTAGAAATAATTATCAATTCAAGAGAAATTGGTACACAACGAGATGCTTTTTTAATATTGAGTAAAAACCTTTCCGAAGTAATAAAAATCTTAGGAATGGATGCTGATGGGAAAACAGTTTATTTAGAATTTTGCCCTATGGCAGACGGTAATAACGGTGGCTTTTGGTTGAGTTACGATAAAGAAATTAAAAACCCTTATTTCGGTCAAGCAATGCTTACTTGTGGTGAGGTTACAGAAACATTTAATAATTAAAATAACAATAATAAATTTAAATTTAAAATCATGAAAATAACAAAAATTTTATTCGTAGCACTTGTAATAGGATTATTTACAGCTACAAACGTACAAGCACAAGATCACAAACACGGAGATTCTGATAAAGAAACTGTTGCAATGAGTAAAGAAATGTATGTGTGTCCAATGCACGCAGATGAAAAAAGCGAAAAGCCAGGAAAATGTTCTCAATGTGGAATGGAAATGAAAAAGATGGAAATGAAAAAAGGGGATATGAACCATGGTGAAATGAAACATGGAAAGATGGATCACAGTAAAATGAAAAGCGATAGTAAAGAGTCTATGAGTACAGATATGGCTGCAGCTTATATTTGTCCAATGAAATGTGAAGGAGACAAGACTTATGATAAAGCTGGAAAATGCCCAACTTGTGGAATGGAAATGAAGAAAGTAGAAGGAAAAAAAGAAGACTCAAAACATAAACATTAAAATTTTAAGTCCTGCAATTAAGAGAAAGGATTGGGATGCCCATTCAATTTTTATTTATAAATTTTGATACCCGTCTCTTTCTCTTAGGCAGGCACAAATAATTATTATTATGAAAAATACAAAATCAATTTACAGACAAAGTCTAAAAGCGATTTCGCTTCTAAGCATCTCAATTTTACTATTGTCTTGTAATTCAAACGAAAAGAAAGAAGTTGTTTCTCAAGAAATTTCAAAAAAAGAAACACTAGTAGTAACTCCAACAAAACAAGTTGTAAGTACTTCAAATTTCGAGATTGTAGAAAATGAAAAAGTTTGTATGGTAAACGATCGTTATATGACGGTTAAACAAATTCCTATTGAAGCAGACGGAACAATCTATTGGGGATGTTGCGAAAACTGTGTGAAAAAATTACAAGAAAATATTGCTGGAGTAAGAAATGCTAAAGACCCAATTACTGGCAATGAGGTTGATAAAGCAAATGCGGTAATCGTGCAAAATAAAGAAAATGGAGTAGTTTTTTATTTTGAATCCAAATCATCGGCAGAAAAATTTATAGCTTCAAATAGTTAATAGCTAGTTTTTTAATGTTCTCTTCTTTATAATTTTTAAAGAAGAGAACTTATTAAAATAAAATGGAACATTTAATATCGCAATACAAACAAGATCAAAACTTGGTATATAACACTTGGTTTGTTAATAATGATGAGCGTTTAAAAGCTTTTCGTTCTATAAGACGCGGAGTTATTCAAGTAATTGATGATATTAAAAATTGTTGTTTTCCAAACGATTTTAAAGGCAGCTCATTAGAGTTCGTTATTTCTTGTATTACAGAACAGAAGCAGGTTTTTCAAGGGGCATCCCATCCTTTTTATTGGAAACCAAAATTGAGAATCCCTGATATTTATGAAAATCAAGATAACAAAAGATATTTCGGACAATTTCTTAAAAACTGTTTAAATACTTCAGATGAAGAGGCTTTGTTATCAGAAATAATAAAACTAGACAGCAAAAAGATTAAAGGTCTTGGTCCTGCAGTTGCAAATATTTTATATTTTTTACATCCAACCGTTTTTCCGCCTTGTAATACAGCAATTGTGAGAGGTTTTAATACCTTATTTGGCGAAAAAATTAAGCTTGGTTCTTGGAAAGAATATTTAAAAATGAGAGCCGTAATTATTCAACAAAATGAAAAACACAAACAACATTTTTCAAATGACTTAGGGGCTTTTGGTGGATTTCTTTTTGAAATTGGAATAAAAAATATTCTTACAGGACAAGAAGAATCATTAACAGAAAAGGAACAAGAAAAAATTGAAAAAAAGTTACAAAAAAGACAACAAAAAGTTGTTGATGAAGCGCAAGAAAATCAGTTGCATTCTCAAATGCAATATCATTTATTAACTATAGGGAATGCCCTAAGCTATGATGTTATTGCAGCATCAAACGATCGGTCAAGATCATATAATGGAGATAAGTTTTCTTTTATAAGTATTCAGGATTTTCCAGAAATTGATGTTTCAAAAGAAACAGCCAAAACAATAGAATTGATTGATATTGTTTGGTTTAAAAAAGGAACAAATAAAATTGTTTGTGCTTTTGAGGTAGAAAAAAGCACCTCGATTTATTCAGGTATTTTACGTTTGTCAGATTTGTCATTTTCATTGCCTTCACATCAATCAAAACTCTACATTATTATTCCAGATAAAAGAGAAAAAGATGTAAAAATACAATTGAATAGACCTTCAATTAGAAATAGTAATTTAGAAATATCTTACATCCTAACTTCGGTTTTAGATAAAGAGTGTGAAGCATTATGTATGTATGGTGATAGTCATCATATATTAGAAAAAATAGCAAAAAAAGTATGATTCCTTAATTGAAAAATAGGATAAAATATAACCAGTAAAACCTTTATAAAATGGTTAGTGATAGTACATCAATATGTTTACCAAAATCTAGTTTACCTAGAGTGGTCATCATTGGTGGTGGTTTTGCTGGTTTATCTTTAGTTGAAGGCTTAAAAAACAAACCTGTTCAGGTGGTTTTAATAGATAAAAATAACTACCACCAATTTCAGCCATTATTATATCAAGTAGCAACAAGCGGATTAGAACCCGATAGTATTGCATTTCCTTTCAGAAAACAGATTAAAGGATATAAAAATGTGAGTTTTCGACTAGCTGAAGTTCAAGAAATTGATACTGTTTCAAAAAAAACACAAACTAATAATGGACATTTAACTTACGATTATTTGGTGGTAGCAACGGGTACCACTACTAATTTCTTCGGAATGAAAAACGTGGAAAACAACAGCCTTGGAATGAAAAATATTCAAGACTCTTTAAATATTCGTCATTTAATGCTTCAGAATTTAGAACAAGCAGCAATTACTTGCAATGATAAAGAAAGAGATGCGCTTACCAATTTTGTAATCGTTGGCGGAGGTCCTGCAGGAGTAGAAATGGCAGGTGCTTTGGCAGAGTTTTGTAAATATATTCTTCCAAAAGACTATCCAGAATATCCATCATCAATAATGAAGATATATTTAGTGGAAGGATCTGGAAAACTTATTTCAGCGATGTCTGAAAAAGCTTCAATAAAAACCTTAAAACATTTAAAAGAATTAAATGCAGAAGTTTTGCTAAATGAAATTGTTACCGATTATAATGGCGAAATAGTAAAAACAAAAAGCGGAAAAGAATTATTAGCTAAAAATTTAGTTTGGACAGCAGGCGTAAAAGGACAATTACCAAAAGGGATTGAAGAAAAGCATATTGTTGGTGGTAATAGATTAAAAATAAACGAACATTTACAAATAGCAGGTATTGAAAATGTTTTTGCAATGGGAGATATTGCTGCGGTTATCACAGAAGAAGCTCCAAAAGGTCATCCACAAGTAGCACAACCTGCTATTCAACAAGGAAAAGTACTGGCAAAAAACATCATAAATGCAATTAATAACAAACCTTTAATCTCATTTAAATATAAGGATAAAGGATCGTTGGCAACCGTTGGAAAACGAAGAGCTGTAGCCGATTTAGGTAAACTAAAATTTACAGGATATTTTGCATGGTTGCTTTGGTCGTTTGTGCATTTGATGTCGATAAGTGGTTTTAGAAATAAATTATTGGTCGGTTTTAATTGGACAATTAGCTATTTCAGTTATGAAAAAAGCAACAGAATTATAATTAGAAATTATAAAAAGCCAGAATTTAAAGAAGTATAAAATATAAAATGAAAAACGAAGAAAAACAAAAACAAAAACTATCCTTACTAGGCTCTATTTCATTAGGAACTGGGGTAATGATTGGTGCTGGGATTTTTGTTTTAATGGGTCAGATTGCAGAATTGGTCGGTGACTTATTTCCTATAGCATTTATTGCAGGTGCAATTGTGGTTGGATTTAGTTCTTATTCTTATGTAAAATTTTCCAATGCATATCCTTCATCTGGTGGGGTTGCTAAATTTTTAACAAAATCATACGGACCTGGTACAGCAACAGGAACATTTTCATTATTGATGTATGTTTCAATGGTGATTTCCGAGAGTTTGGTAGCAGGAACATTTGGAGCGTATACCTTGCGTCTTTTTTCTGAAGAATATTCTGGTTACGGAGCTGCTTTAGGAGTAATTCTAATTGCCGTAGCTTATATTATTAATATTTCAGGAAATAAAATTATTGAGGCAACCGCAACTTTCACGGCAATTATTAAAGTTGCTGGTATTGCTATTCTTGCCATTTCTGGATTGGTTATTTCTGGTTTACCTAACATCACGGGTAATTTTATATCAACTAGTAACCAATCGTTTTCTAATGAATTTGCTTTTATTGCTGCTTTGGCATTATCTATTCTTGCTTATAAAGGTTTTACAACAATTACAAATCAAGGAGGAGATATTATAAATCCACATAAAAATGTGGGTCGTTCCATAATTATTTCAATTATTATATGTACGGTAGTTTATGTTACCTTGGCATTATCGGTATCTGGAGCTTTAAGTGTTGAAGCTATTATCTTAGCAAAAGATTACGCCCTTGCCGCTGCTGCAAAACCAGTTTTTGGGGATTTAGGATCAACATTAACTATCGTTCTTGCAATTATAGCAACAGTTTCTGGAGTTATAGCTAGCGTATATTCTGCTTCAAGAATGTTAGGGATGTTAAGTAATATTAAACAAGTTCCGAGTTTAAATAAAATGGGTAATTTTAAAAATCCCGCGTTAATTTTTACAGTTTCATTAGCAATACTACTTACCATTTTATTTGATCTTACTCGAATTGCTTCAATTGGAGCTATTTTTTATCTTATAATGGACATTGCAATTCATTGGGGACTTTATAAATACTTAAAAGGAGAGGTGAAATTTAATCCTATAATTCCACTAATTGCAATCGTATTAGACATCATTATTTTAGCAGCATTTATTTATATAAAATTTTTAAACGATCCTTTTGTACTTATTGTAGCTGCCATTGGAATTGCTGCGATTATTATTGCTCAACGTCTTTTTATGAAATCTCATACTGATAAAGATGGAAATATGGATATGGGAATGAGTGAAGATAAAGAAATGAAAATGTAAATCACAAATGGAAAAAATAATAATATACATATTAGTGCTTACTATTAGTTTTGGTTTAAATGCCCAGACTGAAAAATCTGTGGAAGGCAATGTTGACAATTTACCCGTTAGAGAACACACACTTTCACTTAAACAAGAAAAAGTTAATCACGCTGGAAAAGAAGTAATGGGAATGACCATTAACGGAAGTATTCCTGGGCCAACATTAGAATTTACCGAAGGAGAATATGCCGTAATTTATGTGAAAAATGAAATGGATACAGAAACTTCCATTCATTGGCACGGACTTTTATTACCCAATTTTTATGACGGAGTTCCCTATTTAACAACTCCGCCCATAGAACCTGGTCATACCTTAAAATACGAATTTGCCATCAAACAATCTGGTACTTATTGGTATCACGGACATACGATGTTGCAAGAACAAGTGGGTGTTTTTGGTTCGTTTGTAATTCATCCAAAAAAAGAAACTTTAGACTATGATAAAGAGTTGGTTTTAATGCTTTCCGATTGGACAAACGAAAAACCAATGAGTGTTTTACGAAACTTAAAACGAGGAAACGAATGGTATAATTACCGAAAAGGAACTTCTACACCTTTAAACCAAGTAATAAAAAGAGGTGCTTTTGGAGCTCAAATGAATTTTTGGAAACAACGAATGGAAGGTGCCGATATTGCAGATATTTACTATCCAGCCTTTTTAATTAATGGAAAGGAAACAATAGAATACCCCGAATTCAAACCCGGAGAAAAAGTACGATTGCGAATTATAGATGGTGGTGCTTCCACTTCATTTTGGATGACTTTTGGCGGTGGTGATCCAGTTTTGGTATCTGCTGATGGATTGGATATTGTTCCTGTAAAAAAGAATAAAACCTTTATCGCTATTGCCGAAGCCTACGATTATATTGTTACCATCCCTGAAAATGGAAAAATTGAATTTAAGATCACCGCACAAGATGGTTCGGGAACTGCTTCCGCCTTTTTAGGAAAAGGAGAAACACTAAATGCGCCAGATGTAATACGACCAGATAAAATTGGGATGATGATGAAAATGGCAAAAATGGATATGAAAATGGGAGCACACGCTTTAAAATTCAGACCTAAAAAAGATGAGCGTTACGAAATGAAGAAAGAATACGGAATGCAAATGAGTGATAAGGATATGTCTGATATGAAAATGAAAGAATCAGATTCAGATGCAATGAAAATGCCAGAGGAAACTTCAGTAAAAGAAGAAGAGCCTATGAAAATGGATACTAAAGAAAATGCTTCTCCTTATACCTATGATTATTTAAAATCACCAGAAAAAACAAATTTTGATAAAGACATTCCTGTAAAAGAAATATTGCTGAATCTTACCGGAAATATGCAACGATATATTTGGAGTATGAATGGGGTTCCTTTATCCGAAACCGATAAAATTAAAATAAAAGGAAATCAAGTTACTCGAATAACACTCAACAACTTAACGATGATGCATCACCCAATGCATTTACATGGTCACTTTTTTAGAGTACTGAATAAAAACGGAGAATATTCACCATTAAAACATACGGTTAATGTTCCTCCAATGGAATCGGTGACTATAGAATTTTACGGAAATGAATATGGCGACTGGTTTTTTCATTGTCATATTTTATACCATATGATGGGCGGTATGGCACGTGTAATTAGTTACGATACACCAGCAGATACTAGAATGAAAGGCTATCCTGTAAAAGATTTAATTGCTGAAACAGATCTATATTATACTTGGGGATTATTAGATGCTGCTTCAAATGCGATTGCTTTAAATACTTCAACATCAAACATCAGAAATCAATTTAATGTTTCTTTTGAATATGGATGGAATAAAAATTTGGAAGCCGAAGTAACCTATGAATATTATTTACACGACTACTTTAGAGTATTTGGAGGTGTAAATATTGAAAATGATATTGCAGATAGTTTAGATGAATTTGCCACAGTAGCAGTTGCCGGAGTCAGGTTTTTAACACCTTACCTGTTTAGTTTAGACGCTCGGATTGACAACCAATTAAGACCAAGAATTTCTATTGGAAGAAGCTTAACTATTTTTCCGAGGTTTTCAGTTTTTGGTTATTATGAATATCAATTTGATTTTGGTTTAGTAAATAATTTCCCAACAGGAGTTAATTATGAATCTGAAACCGTTTGGAGCACAGGAGCAGAATATATGTTATCAAGAAATTTCTCTTTAATGGCAAGTTACGACAATCGTTTTGGTGCTGGAGGAGGATTATCTGTTAGATTTTAAAAATTAATAATGATAAACAATACACTATCACGAATTAAAGTAGTTGTAAGGCTCACCAAAGAATTTATTTTTTTGATAGGTCTTATGATCATTTTTTTTATGATAATGAATATTTGGGGCCATCAAGAGAATTCAACTTTATGGGCAAGTATAATTGTTTTATTTTCAATTGCCAAAATTTATTATTTGGTGATGTATACTTTTAAAAAGTTAGATGTATTAATCGAAAATAACCATTCATTTAATCATATGTTGCTTTTATTAGGTGCTATAATAACCTTAATTGTGGTCTCATTTACGATGGATTACCTTTGTATTTCTGAGATTTATACTAATGCTTTTTTAGATATTCATTATAGTCAGTCGATACCATCACGTTTTTCAAACTTGTTGTACTTTAGTATTGTTACTTTTACATCAGTTGGTTATGGAGATATTGCACCAATAGTACCAGTAGCAAAGTTAATTACTGTTTTTGAAATGATTTCAGCATTTATAATGATGGTTTTTGTTTTTTCAAAATATTTTAGAAAAAATGAAAATAGTCGCTAAATTTTATAAATAATAAACCAAATAACACACATATAAAATTTATTAATAAATAATTTTATATTTTTAAATATTTAATAGCTATGAAACATACCTATACAATTACTGGAATGACCTGCACAGGCTGTAAAGCTAATGTAGAAGACGCATTCGAAAATTTAAAGGAAGTTACTAAAGTTTCAGCCGATTTAAAGAAAGAAGAAGTGGTTGTTGAAATGACTTCTCATGTTTCTTTAGAGAAACTACAAGAAACCTTGTTAAAAGCAGGATTACATTATACCATCACAATGCCTGGTCACGAGAAACATGCTGAAGTAACAAAGCCAGTGGATGGCAATGGAGTGTTTTATTGTCCAATGCATTGTGAAGAAGAAAAAACATATACTTCACAAGTTGGTTGTCCTGTTTGCGGAATGGATTTGGTAGAACAACCAAAAGCAGTGGTAACTGCACAGTATACTTGTTCGATGCATCCTGAAGTAATAAAAGATGGACCAGGAGCTTGTCCAATATGCGGTATGGATTTAATTCCGATGGAACCTACCGAAAGTGAAGAGGATAAAACGTATAATAAGCTGCTTAAAAAAATGAAATGGTCTGTTTTATTTACAGTTCCAATTTTTTTAATTGCAATGGGAGATTTAATTCCAGGCAACCCTTTAAGTAAAGTGTTTAGTCAGATCACTTGGAACTGGATTCAGTTGGTATTGTCACTTCCTGTAGTGTTTTATGCTTGTTGGATGTTCTTTGAACGCGCTTATAAATCCATTGTTACTTGGAATTTAAATATGTTTACCTTAATAGGAATTGGCTCCGGAATTGCCTTCCTATTTAGCATTTTCGCCTTACTATTCCCAGATGTTTTTCCAGATCAATTTAAAACGGAAAGCGGAACGGTATTCGTTTATTTTGAAGCCGTAACGGTAATTTTAACTTTGGTATTATTAGGTCAATTATTAGAAGCAAAAGCGCACAGTCAGACCAGTGGTGCAATAAAAGAACTTTTAAAATTAGCACCTACGGAAGCTGTTTTGGTAACTTCAGAAGGTGATAAAGTAATTTCCATTCACGATATTAAAAAAGGAGATTTATTACGAGTAAAGCCAGGAGATAAAATTCCTGTAGATGGGAAAATAACAGATGGGCATAGTAACGTAGATGAAAGTATGATTACAGGCGAACCTATTCCTGTAGATAAAAATGTGGACGATCAAGTAAGCTCTGGAACTATAAACGGAAACAAATCGTTTGTAATGAAAGCTGAAAAAGTAGGTTCAGAAACGTTGCTTTCTCAAATTATACAAATGGTAAATAACGCGAGTAGGAGTAGAGCGCCCATTCAGAAATTAGCAGATAAAATTTCAAAATATTTTGTACCGATTGTAATCTTAGTATCGATCATCACTTTTGTAGTTTGGTATATTTTTGGTCCAGAACCTGCAATGGTATTTGCTTTTGTTAATGCAATTGCAGTTTTAATTATCGCTTGTCCGTGTGCATTAGGACTAGCAACGCCAATGTCTGTAATGGTAGGTGTTGGAAAAGGGGCACAAAACGGAGTGTTAATTAAAAATGCAGAAGCTTTAGAAAACTTAAATAAAGTAGATGTTTTAATTACTGATAAAACAGGAACAATCACCGAAGGAAAACCATCGGTTGAAAAAGTGGTGGATGCTTCAGGTGAATTTAACTCAAAACTATTAGAATATATCGCTTCCTTAAATCAGTATAGTGAACATCCTTTAGCCGAAGCTATTGTAAAATACGGAAAGCATTTAAATATAACAATTCAAGGATCTAAAAACTTTGAAGCTGTGATGGGTAAAGGAGTAATTGGAACTGTTAATGGAAAAGAAATTGCCTTAGGAAATAGTAAGTTAATGGAGCAAGTAAATGCTTCAGTTTCAGATGAAATTAATAATAAGGTTAAAGAAGAACAAGAACACGGTAAAACAGTTTCTTATATTTCAGTAGATAGAGAAGTAGAAGGATTTGTTACTATTTCAGATGCTATAAAAGAAACCAGTAAAGAAGCGATTGCAATTCTTCAAAAAGAAGGTATTGAGGTTATTATGCTTACGGGAGACAATAAACTTACGGCAAAATATGTAGCAGACCAATTGCATTTATCCAGTTTTCAAGCAGAATGTTTACCAGAAGATAAACTAAAAGTAATTGAAAAATTACAAGCTGAAGGAAAAATAGTAGCCATGGCAGGTGACGGAATCAATGACGCTCCTGCATTAGCACAAGCAAACATAGGAATCGCTATGGGGACTGGAACCGATGTAGCCATTGAAAGTAGTGAAGTTACCCTAGTAAAAGGAGATTTAATAGGAATTGTAAAAGCGATCAACTTAGGAAAAGCGGTGATGAAGAATATAAAAGAGAATTTATTTTTCGCTTTCATATACAACGTGCTTGGAGTACCAATTGCAGCGGGAGTTTTATATCCCGTATTCGGATTGTTACTATCACCAATGATTGCCGCTGCGGCTATGAGTTTTAGTTCGGTTTCAGTGATTGTGAACTCATTAAGATTAAAACGAGTGAGTTTGAAGTGAAAATAATATTTAACCACAAAGAGTGCAAAGAAAATATCACGAAGTTCACTAAGAGAACCTTTGAGACCTCTGTGAAAACCTTTGCGGACTTTGTGGTTTAAAAACTAAACAATAATTAAACTAAAAACAAAAACAATGAGAAAAACAAAACTAATCACATTAACACTTATTACAGCAGTATTATTTACAAGCTGTAACGAAACAAAAGAAACAGAAGTAGTAGAAAAGAAAGTAGAAACAGTTGATGTATCGGCAGAAACTAAAGCGGTTACTCAAGTAATGAAAAGTTACAAAGATGCCATTCAAAATTTAACAACCGAAGGCACCAAAGAACTTTTCACTAAAGAAGCAACTGTATTTGAATCGGGTGGATCAGAAGGAACTTACGAACAATACGAAAGCCATCATTTAGGACCCGAATTGGTTCATTTTAATAGCTTTATTTTTTCAGATTATACTATTGATGTGGTAATAGACATGCCATTTGCGTTTGTAAATGAAACCTATATTTACACCATAGATATAAAAGTAGATGAAGGTACCGAACCTAGAATTATAAAAAAGAAAGGAGTTGCCACTTCAGACTTAAAAAAGATAGACGGAAAATGGATGATTACTAAAACGCATTCGTCTTCTCGAAACATCCGAAAATAAATTTTAAAACTAGTAAATAGTATAATTAGGATGTTCTATGTGACCAATTTAAAAAATAAAAAGGACACGTAAAACATCCGAAAAGCATCACATTAAACAAACCTAATAATAAATATAAAAAAACAGAACAATGAAAAAATCAATTTATGTATTAGTTGTAATTGCACTAACCTTTACCGCTTGTAAAAACGAAAAAAAGACAGAAGATCATCACGAAAGTGAAAAGACTGAAATGCACGATAATAGTGACGGTCATCACGATAATGATAAATCAAGCCATGATGAAGAAAGAAATATTAAGGCTTCAAGCGATAAAAATTCAGCTACTTCGGCAATGATCGATGGATATTTAGAAATTAAAAACGGATTGGTTTCAGATGATAAATCTGCTGCTGCAAAAGGAGGAAAAACCTTGTTAAATGCTTTCGCTAGTTTTGATATGTCAAAACTTTCAGGAGATCAACATAAAGAATATATGGAGATTGTTGAAAATGCTACCGAACAAGCAGAGCATATTGTAAAAAGTCCAATTGATCACCAACGTGAACATTTTGAAGTGTTAAGTGAAGATATGAATGATATAATAGCTCTTCTTGGAACAGAAAAAACTTTATTTCAGGATTTTTGTCCGATGGCAAATAAAGGAAAAGGTGCAATGTGGTTAAGTGAATTTAAAGAAATAAAAAATCCATTCTATGGAAGTAAAATGATGGAATGTGGTAAAGTACAAAAGCAAATAAACTAATTAATATTGACCTACAAGGTTTTCCTCCTTCGCTAAAAAAGCTTCGGAGGATATGGAAAACCTTGCAGGTCTTTTTAAATTTTTTAAATATGAAAAAGTATCTGAAATTTGCATTCTATATAGTATTGTTAGTTTTTGCTGCCATACAATTTATGCCCACCAATTATAACTTGAGTGATGTTGTTTCAGAAAATGATATTAGCAGAAATTTTGAGGTGCCTTCAGATGTTCAACAATTATTTAAAACCTCTTGTTACGACTGTCATAGTAATAATACCCAATACCCTTGGTATAATAAAATCCAGCCTGTAAGTTATTTGATGGAAGGTCATATTACTGAAGGTAAAGAAGAACTAAATTTTAATGAAATTGGTTCGTATTCAAAAAGAAGATTAAAAAGTAAATTAAAATCGATTATAAGTCAGTTGGACGATGATGAAATGCCAATGTTTTCATACACGATTATTCATAGAGATGCGATTCTTTCAGAAGAAGAAAAAGAGCAAATTAAAGATTGGGCAAGTTCAGAATTAGAAAAATTATAGAAAATTTGCTGGGAAATTATTCTGTATTATTTAATTGTTAGCTTTTAAAGTTACTCAAATTTATCATCGAAAATCTGATTTCTAGGTCAATAAAATCCTTATTTTTGCCAAAGAACAAAGTAAGTAATTATGGCAAGCAATATTATAGAACAGTTAGAATGGCGTTATGCTACCAAAAAATTTGATGAGTCTAAAAAGCTTTCCGAAGAAAAACTTTCTATTCTAAAAAAAGCTTTCAATCTTACGGCAACTTCGTATGGCTTGCAACCCTTGAAATTAGTAATAGTAAGCAACCCTGAAAAAATTAAAGAATTGGTTCCAATGTCCTATAATCAAGGGCAAGTTGGCAATGCTTCTCAAATATTAGTGATTTGTACTGAAACGAATATAGATGAGAAATATATAAGAAATTACTTCGATTTAGTAGAAAAAACCAGAAATACCTCGAGAGAAATATTAAGTTCGTTTGAAGAGTTTTTAATTTCAGATTTCGGAAATAAAACTCAAGATGAAATTGATGTTTGGGCTGCAAAACAAGCCTATTTAGCCATCGGAAATTTATTGACCGTTTGTGCTGTCGAGGAAATTGATGCTTGCCCAATTGAAGGGTTTTTACCAAGTAAATACGACGAACACCTTCAGTTAACCGAAAAAGGATTGAAGTCCGTTTTAGTGTTAGCAGTAGGTTACAGAGCTGAAGATGATATGTTTTCAAAAATGAAAAAAGTTAGAAAAGCAATAGAAGAGATGGTCATTGAAATTAAATAATTTGACTAATTTTGAATCACAACAAATAGAAATAAAAAATAATTAATAAAATATATTATGCCTGGATTTGAAATATTTGGCGACGAAGAGCGCAAACAAGTAAACGATGTTTTAGAAAGTGGAATTTTAATGCGTTACGGATTCGATGGAATGCGAAATGGACATTGGAAAGCCAAAGAGTTTGAAACTACTTTTGCCAAAAAAATGGGGTCTGAATATTGCCAGTTGGTTTCTAGCGGAACTTCTGCATTAACAACCGCATTGGCCTCTGCAGGATTGGGAGCAGGTGATGAGGTGATTATGCCTTCCTTTACTTTTGTAGCGAGTTTTGAGTCTATTTTGGCATTGGGAGCAATTCCAGTGTTGGTAGATATTGATGAGACCTTGACCCTAGATCCTTCATCTGTCGAAGCAGCAATTACTTCAAAAACTAAATGCGTAATGCCAGTACATATGTGCGGTTCTATGGCAGATTTGGATGCTTTACAGGCAATTTGCACCAAACATAATTTGTTGTTATTAGAAGATGCTTGTCAGGCTTTGGGCGGAACTTACAAAGGAAAAGCCCTTGGAAGTATTGGTGATTTAGGTTGTTTTTCTTTCGATTTTGTAAAGACGATTACTTGCGGTGAAGGCGGTGCGATTATTACCAATAATAAAGATTATTATGTAAATTCTGACCAATACCAAGATCACGGTCACGATCACGTCGGAAATGATCGAGGTGCAGAAACACATCCAGTAATGGGGTATAATTACCGAATTTCTGAATTACACGCAGCCGTTGGAGTTGCACAATTAGGAAAGTTAGATTATATTTTAGCCATTCAGAAAAGAAACTATACCATTGTAAGAAACGCATTGGAATCTATTGAAGGAGTTACTTTTAGAAAAGTACCAGAAGGAGGAGAGGAAAATTACTCTTTTGTAAGTTTCTTTTTACCCAATGAAGAATTGGCAAAAAAAGCACATAAAGCCTTAGGTGAAGGTGGAGTAGATGCTAATTTTTATTGGTACACTAACAGTTGGCATTATATCAACGGTTGGGAACATTTACGAAACTTAAAACCTTTAGGAAACCTAACTAACGAAGTCAGAAATCAATTAGAAAAATTAAACGATACCGATTTTTCAAAAAGTGATGCGGTGATGAGCAGAACCATTTCATCGTTAGTAAAAATTGGTTGGACTGAAGAAGAAGTACTAGAAAGAGCAGCGAAAATGAAAGCTGCGATTTTATCTGTATTATAAGTTATTTATAAGTATAATAAAATTAGTAAATATATTGACCTGCAAGGTTATAATTTATCCGAAGCTTTTTTAGCGAAGGAGGAAAATCGCAGATCTTTTATAAAAGTTATTCACACCGTGACTTTAAGTCACGGTGTGAATAGCTTATAATCGTATTTACTGTTCTGAAGTAATGGAGATTACTTATTGCTATTCTTAATAATAGCTTATCTGTTAAGAATAATTTTATTGTAATACTTTATACCATTAATTTTAATTATAGTAATATATATACCATTATTATAATTAGATAAGTTAATACTATTTTTATTTGATTCTTTATATATAGTTTTTATTTTTCTACCATTGATATCAAATATTGTAATGGATTCGAAATTTAATTGCGAGTTAAAATAAAATATACCTGTTGAAGGGTTTGGGTAAAAAGCAAAATTTTGTAATTCATTTGTTGGAATACTTAGATTGCTATTGAATTCATATGCACCGATGTCAATATTATTTATAATCCGAGGATTTCCAGCATAATCAATTGAGGGAAATTCAACAATTTCATTATTACTACCAATCCAAGAACTTGAAACGATACTTGGAGAAGTTGTTCCTGAATTAATAAGGATAGATTCAGCTTCAAGACTATAATCATTCTCATTAACATTAACAAACATTGGAATTTCATCCAAATTATTTTCAAAAATTATTGGATTTCCGGTGCTAACAATTCCATTTTCTCCATTTTCTATATTACAATATCTAATTTTTGGAGTCCAATTACTCCCATTACCAGCTCTTATTTGATTGTTAGAAGGAATGTTATAGTAAACAATACTGTTAACGATGTTTATATTTGAGGATGCTAAATAAAGAGCTCCTCCTTCTTGGTTTGCTGTGTTTTCTGAAAGTGTATTGTTAATAAATTCAGGACCTCCTGGGGTATAATCCATATAAATTGCCCCACCATTTTCGATAGCTAAATTTTTTGTAAAAATATTATTAAAAAAATAGGTTTCAGAAAAATCTAAATACATTCCTCCTCCATCAATAGATGTGTTTTCAGTAACAAAATTTCCTTGAAAAATAGTATGGTAGTTGCTATCAATTGTTACACCACCACCTTCATATTTTGCAAAATTACCTTTTATTAGATTATTAATAATTGTTGGACTTGAATAAGAAAAAACAAATATTCCACCTCCTGATAATGCAGTAGAACTCACATTATCATAATCGTCAGCAATATTGTCAATAATAATATTATTTTTAACTAATGCATTAGAGTAGGATAAAAACATAGCACCTCCTTTAAAAGATTTATTATTTTGGAAAGTGTTATTTTCAATGATCGGGTCACTATTAAAAACATAAAGTCCACCACCATTTCTATAGGAAAAATTATTTTCTATTATACAATTTCTCAATATAAATTTCCCTCCTGACGTTTGATTAACATAAATACCACCTCCATTATATCCTTCATACTGATAGTACGAATACCCATCACTAATTGTTAAACCGTCTAAAATCGAGTCTTCATCTAAATTAACATATTCAGAAGAAACTACGTGTCTAACATTATCTGTAATTTCATTTTCCAAACCTATATTACCACTTAATATAGTTTCGTTATTAACCCAATCTCTTTGATTTATTGAAGTTTCATTACCTATAAAACCTCCATAAATTGCAATATCTTTTTTAAATCTAAATGTTTTTAATGTTTCATTTGTTGGGATATTGCCATCAAGGTCAGTTGAAGGATAATAAATTCCAGCAGAAACCCAAATGTCACCAATTGGAGTATTTTCAATAGCAAAATCTAAATCTGTATATGCATCTTCCCAACTTGTGCCATTGTTTAACCCTTGTGCCTCTATATTCACATAAGTTACTTGAGAATTACTCGTTCCTAGATATAAAAGTGCTAAAAGTATTAATATTTTTGTTTTCATAATTGTTGTTGTAAATATATGGCGGGTTCTAAAAATTGATTTTTTATCTTTTTTCAAAAAAACAAGAACCCTTTTTTATCTTTTTGAGAAAATTTATATTTCAAATGTAGTAAAAATTGATTGATTTCAACAATAAATGTTAAAATTCTATCTATCTATCTATCTATCTATCAATAAGTTGCTTTCAGTCTTTTAATCTGCTCATATCTAAAAAGGCTGTAGGTTAAGTTGATTAATCCTATTATTCCAGTAGCTCTTACCAAACCAACTGATTTTAAAACTAAGCCGTGCATACTTTGTTCCATAAAACCAAATACGTGTTCTACTCTTGCTCGTATTTTTGATTTATTAGTGTTGTTTGCTTTTTGTTCTTCGGTTAATGGTTTGTTACGGTAGCCTTTTTCGTGTACTTTATTCTTCATTTCATATTTTGCAATAATTTCATCTTGGTCTTTTCCTGTGTATGCACTGTCTGCGTGTAAATCTTGGTCTTTATCTTTTTCATCAAGCAAATCATCTAATACTTGTGAGTCGTGAACCGATGCATCGGTTATTTTGTAGGTTTTTATGAATTTACTTTTGG
>JAKITD010000112.1 GCA_021648265.1 Flavobacteriaceae bacterium
ACCAAATGGCTGCGGGTATATCACAAGATGTGGAAGCAGATGATAGTATTTTTCAGTTAACAAAAGCACGATTACCTTGGTTGGTTTTAGGGCTTTTTGGAGGTCTTGGAAGTGTATTTATACTTCAAGGTTTTGAAAGTATTATGAACAACCCAGAGCTAAAAGCACTCTTCTTTTTTACACCTTTAATTGCTGCAATGGCAGGAAATGTTGGCGTTCAATCCAGTGCAATTATCGTTCAAGGTTTGGCAAATGATGTTGTTAAAGGGAGTCTATTTAATCGCTTATTAAAAGAAGTTGGTTTAGCTTTAATAAACGGTAGTGTTTTAGCACTTCTAGTTATTATCTTTGGTTTTTTTATGCAATATGAACTTGAGTTTAGTTTAACTATTGCTATTTCAATGCTCACCGTTATTATTATCGCATCTTTAATCGGAACCTTTGTTCCTATAATTCTAGACAAAAGAGGAATTGACCCAGCAATAGCAACAGGACCTTTTATAACTACAAGCAATGATATCTTCGGAATTTTTCTCTTCTTTTATATCTCAAAAATCATTTTAGGTTTTTAAAATGAATGTTTTTTCTGAAATATTTACCGTTCCTGCTTCAGCCATAGATGAAAGAAATCACGTAAATAATTTAACCTATTTACAATGGTGTGTTGATGCTGCTGAAAAACACTGGAATAAATTCACTTCAGATCAAATTGAAGAAAAATATGTGTGGTTTGTATTAAATCATAACATCAATTATAAAAATGCTGCTTTTGAAGGCGAAGAATTAAAACTCACTACTTGGATAGAAAAAAATGAAGGAGTTAAAAGTGAACGTCATTATAAAATTACAAGAATTAAAGACGATAAAACTTTAATTGAAGCAAAAACAGTTTGGTGTTTACTCAATGCCGAAACCTTAAGACCTACCAAAATTACAGAAGAAATTAAATCTCTTTTTCAATGAACATTCTTCATCTAGACCAAAATCATCCACTTTTAATAAATCAGTTAAACGAAGCTGGCTTTACAAATGATGAGGATTATACTTCCTCTAAATCTGAAATAGAAAAAATAATTTTAAACTACGATGGTATTGTAATTAGAAGTCGCTTTAAATGCGACCGCCAATTTATCGATGCAGCTACCAATTTAAAGTTCATTGCTCGTGTGGGTGCAGGATTAGAAAGTATTGATATTCCCTATGCAAAAGAAAAAGGAATCGTATTAATCTCAGCTCCCGAAGGAAACAGAAATGCCGTTGGCGAACATACTTTAGGAATGATCCTTTCCCTTTTCAACAAACTAAACAAAGCAAGTAGCGAAGTACGAAACGGACACTGGAATCGGGAAGAAAATAGAGGCATCGAGCTCGACGGGAAAACCGTTGGAATTATCGGCTACGGAAATATGGGTAAGGCTTTTTCAAAAAAACTTAGAGGTTTTGATTGTAAAGTACTTTGTTATGATATTAAAGAGAATGTAGGTGATAAAAATGCAGTTCAAGTAGATTTAAAAACCTTTCAGAAAGAAGTAGATGTAGTCAGTCTTCATACACCTTGGACAACTTTAACTAACAGAATGGTGGACTCAGGATTCATAAATAGTTTTTCAAAATCATTTTGGTTATTTAATACGGCAAGAGGGAAAAGTGTGGTTACTTCAGATTTAGTTGCCGCTTTAAAAACCGGAAAAATATTGGGTGCAGGATTGGATGTATTGGAATATGAAAAAAGCTCTTTTGAAACCTTGTTTACTTCAGAAATCCCTACAGATTTAAAACAACTCTTAACTTTTGAAAATGTAATTTTAAGTCCACACGTTGCTGGTTGGACTGTGGAAAGCAAAATTAAATTAGCGCAAACCATTGTCGATAAAATTATTACTATATTTAACTAAAATAAAGAGGTTATCTAAAAAGTTGATTTCGTGTCAGTTTGAGCCTAGTAAAAAGGAATTTATGATAAGTTTCAGGGTTGAAAATTTAGTGGAATTAAAAAAAACATTAAAATAAGAGGAAGTTCAAATTGCAGGAGATATTCAAGAATATGATTATGGAAAATTCCTATGGATTATGGATAACGACGAAAACAAGATAGAACTTTGGGAACAGGGCAGAATCATACTTTTTAAAATAATTAAATCACTTATTTAACTGATAACTAATTGTTTTATGTTATTAATTATTTGTATATTATACTGATAACCAATAATTTAACTCAATGAAATCATCAG
>JAKITD010000070.1 GCA_021648265.1 Flavobacteriaceae bacterium
CAGAACCGTACGTGAACCTCTCGATTCATACGGCTCTTCTTGGTCGAAGTTTTAACACTCCTGTTGTTTACCCAAAATCATCCCCACTTTCGTGAGTTGTAATATGATAAACAATAGACCAAGTGAAGCCCTTCACTCGTAGGGTCATTACTCCTACTCTCTTAGGTGTTTTCGCTACTACGACTTCATCCGCCCCAATACAAAACGTTGCCACTTTCCTGCTCTTCCCTTTGGGATTTTTACAGTTTTTGCTTGTCATTTTTGTATTGGTTCTCCTGTTCCATTATTGAGCCTAGATATAGGTCTTGCCCTCTTAATACCGTATGCGTATAGCCAGTTAACCGGTTATCCGCTATACTTCGTCTCGCAGGGTAGCTCTCCCCTTTGATTTTGACATAATAAAAGTTATTTTCGACACGTCTTCGATGGGTTCGCTTGCGCTCAACTCCTATATCCACACCATACAACTAATAATCTTACAAACGATTTTAGTGCTTTAACCTTGTCGATCAGTACCAATGCTCTTTACAAAAGCACCACAAGGCGGTTTAGACAATATGCCTGTACATCTTATCTGATAGTCCAATTCTTTGTAGTTACTCCGTTTGTGAGTCCTCTAATCTTACCTACGCATAGGGATTAACTCGTTTCGGTTTCTTTACAAAGCCTATCATCTCAATAATAGTTATGTTTCCATTTCAAAGAACTTAATCTATATTTGTACCCTTGGAAACGCAGGACACACTACTGTGCCCAACAATCTGTATAGTTAATGGCTACAAAGTGCTAAATTTAGAGTTCAGCTTTTTAAATAAAATCTATGTCAAACTGAAAATTTCGACTCTTTAAAACGCCACTAACCATACAGTAACCGTAACACTTACGACAAAAAATCTCGAATTTCATAAAAAACTTCTGAAAATTTTGCAAATAGTAACTTTTAAGTTACCTTTGTCGTGATGGAAAAACTTAGACAAGTAATTGCATATAAACATTATTTTGAGAAATTCTTACTTGCTCAACCGATTAAGGTTCAAGATAAAATTTACAAAGTGATAGAAATAATCGAAACCTACGAAAGAGTTCCTTCGACTTATTTGAAAGCAATTATTGGAACAAAAGGACTTTACGAAGCCAGAATAAAATTAGGCTCGAATATTTGGCGTGTATTTTGTGTTTTTTTGATAAAGGTAAACTTGTAATCCTATTAAACGGATTTACAAAAAAGACACAGAAAACACCGAAAAGGGAAATTAACAAAGCCATTAACTTAATGAACTCATATTATGAAGACAAAAACAAATAAAATGGAAACTAAAAGTTGGAAAGATATTAAAGATTCTGTTTACGGAAAAAAAGGAACAGAACGAAGAGATGAACTCGTAAGAGATTTTGAATCATTTAAAATCGGTTTACTTTTAAGAAATGCACGAGAAGAAAAAAATCTGACTCAAAAACAACTTGGTGAATTAGTTGACAAAAAACGGACTTACATTTCTCGTGTGGAAAATAATGGAAGCAATCTGACCTTAAAAACCTTATTTGATATCGTTGAAAAAGGACTTGGAGGAAAAGTTAATATATCAATCGAAATCTAACAAGTACGTGTTACAACACAGTATATAATTTATTGCTAGTTCTAGCCTACTTACGAAAATCCTCACGGATTTTCTATTCGGTTTTTATTTGCTAAATTAGGTGCTTAAAACACGCAACAAGCCATATAAAACGTTACCTGCAAGCATAACTCAGGTCTCGTCCTAAAATATGTATAATCAAATAACACCTATTTATTCTTTCAACATATAGAAAACAATGCAACTTTTTTACAATCCATCAATTACCGAAAATTTCAAAGAAATACTTTTTGACAAAGAAGAAAGCAGGCATATATTTAAAGTGTTCAGAAAAAAAGAAGGTGACCAATTAATGCTTACCAATGGAAAAGGTTATTTTTTTAAAGTGAAATTGTTACAAAGCAATCCTAAACACTGTGTTGCAAAAGTAATTTCTGTAGAAAACAAAGAACCTCTTCCCTATTATTTGCATTTAGCAGTTGCTCCTACAAAATTAAACGATCGGTACGAATGGTTTTTAGAAAAAGCTACGGAGATAGGTATTTCAGAAATCACACCGATAATTTGTGAACATAGCGAACGGAAAGTCGTTAAATTAGAACGCTTTGAGAAAAAGATTCAAAGTGCAATGAAACAATCTTTACACGCTTACCTTCCAAAAATTAATGAAGCCATATCGATTAAGGATTTTTTAAAGAATCAAATAGAAAATTCAAACCAGAAGTTAATCGCTCATTGTGAAGAAACAGATAAGAAAACATTAAAAAGTGTTTTAAACAAAGGGCAATCCACAATACTGTTAATTGGTCCTGAGGGAGATTTTTCTGTCAATGAGATTCAACTAGCCATAGAAGTTGGGTTCGTTCCTGTTAGTTTAGGAAATACCAGACTACGAACCGAAACCGCAGCTATTGTTGCCTGCCACAGTATTGCTTTTGTTAATGAATAAATAGTCCATAAAACAAAAAGAATTGTATTTTTGAAAGCTATGAATAAAATACTTTCAGTAATCCTATTTTTATTTTTGTCAATTTCAGTTTCGTCTCAAGAAATTGCTGTTTTACAATACAGCGGTGGTGGCGATTGGTATGCAAACCCAACGTCTTTACCTAATTTAATAAAGTTTTGTAACGAAAACATCAATACAACGCTTAGTAAAAACCCCCAAGTGGTAACTCCTAATAGTGTAGATTTATTTGATTACCCCTTTGTACATATGACGGGACACGGAAATGTGTATTTCTCGGAAGAAGATGTTGTAAATCTTCGCAATTACCTGTTAAGTGGTGGCTTTCTTCATATAGATGACAACTACGGAATGGATAAATATTTACGCAAAGAATTGGTAAAAATATTTCCAAATAAGGAATTGATTGAAATACCTAAAAACCACCCAATTTTTAATACCCCGTTTAAATTTCCGAAGGGACTTCCAAAAATTCACGAACACGACAATACTCGTCCGCAAGCATTCGGGATTTTTAATGAAGGAAGATTGGTATTGCTTTATACTTTTGAAAGTGATTTAGGTGATGGATGGGAAAATCCAGAAATTCATAACGATCCGCAAGAAGTACGTTTAAAAGCATTGCGAATGGGTGCGAACATTATCAATTATGTTTTTAAAAATTAATGCCTACCCAACTACAACATAACAGTACTAATAATTCTATTAAAAAATTTCCAATAAAGTTGCTTTGCGATGAGGTAAAAAGCCCTTCAAACATAGGAGCTTTATTTAGAATTTGTGACGCTTTGGGAGTTTCAGAAATTGTTTTTTACAATTCTGAAATGAATATAAAATCTTCTCGGCTTCAGAAAACTGCTAGAAGTACTCAAAAAAAAGTGTTGTATCGAATTTCAACCAATATTATTTCAGAAATTAACCAATTCAAAAAAGAAGGGTTTCAAATTTTAGCATTAGAAATTACGGATAAAAGCATTTTAATCGAAAAAAATCCTTTTTCAAAAGAGCAAAAAGTAGTGGTAATTATTGGAAATGAGCAAAATGGAATTTCAGAAGATGTTTTAAATCTCGCAGACAAAGTAATTTCAATACCTATGTTTGGCGAAAATAGTTCTATGAATGTGGTGCAAGCAACTTCAATTGCACTTTATACTATCATAAATAAATTATATATTTACTAAATGGATTCAAAAATCATTTCAAACGGAATATTACGCGCAGTAGCAAGTATAGTAGGAGTTTTGTTGCTTTTATTATTTCTATATCAAATACAATCTGTAATAGTTTATGTAGTAGTTGCGGCAATTATTTCATTAATTGGTTTGCCGATTGTAGATTTTTTAAAAAAGCGATTAAAATTTAAAAACACCCTTGCAGTTGTAGTAACCATACTATTATTAATAGGAATGCTTTTTAGTTTAATAAGTCTATTTATACCACTAGTTGTGGAGCAGGGCCATAATTTATCATTGTTAAATATTGAAGAATTACAACAAACTATTGAAAGTTTAAACCATAAAGTAGTTACCTTTTTTTCAAATAAAAATTTAGATATTAATCCTTCAATTTCTAAATCTAGTTTTTTATCAGGATTTGATTATTCATTAATTCCTAATTTTCTAAATTCGGTATTTAGTGGTCTAGGAACCTTTAGTATCGCATTGTTCTCGGTTATATTTATTTCATTTTTCTTATTAAAAGACAGTAAATTACTAGAACAAGCTGTATTAATTGTAGTGCCAGACGAAAAAGAAGAAGGTTCAAAACGGTCGATGAATAAAATTAAAGATTTATTATCAAGATACTTTGTTGGGCTTATATTCCAGATATTAATATTGTTTGTTATTTACACGATTGTTTTATTAATTTTTGGTGTAGATAATGCCATTGTGATTGCGTTTTTATGTGCATTACTTAATTTAATACCTTACGTAGGTCCACTAATAGGAGGTCTTTTAATGATATTTTTAACAATGACAAGTTTTATAGGAAGTGATTTTCAAACCGTAATTTTGCCAAAAACTATCTTTGTTTTAATCGGTTTTTTAATGGGTCAGTTGGTAGATAATTTCTTTAGTCAACCCGTTATTTTTTCGAAAAGTGTAAAGTCACATCCATTAGAAATTTTCTTAGTAATATCTATCGCTGGAATTGTATTTGGAATTGTAGGATTAATAATTGCAGTACCTGCTTACACCTCTATAAAAGTAATATTGAAAGAGTTTTTATCTGATAATAAAATAGTTCAAAACCTCACAAAAAACCTTTAGCATCAATTTAAATAAAGATATATCAACTTCAGAAATTCAGGAGTTTATCACTAATTATAATAAGGATCTTTCAAAACTTGCTTTTGCAGGAAGCCCATTTAAAAAAGTAACTGTTCAAGAACTCATCCAACAGATAGAAAGTCGCAATAAAATTAAAAAAAAGCTTCCTACCTGGTTTCAAACAAAAAATATTTTTTATCCTCCAAAGCTAAACTTAGAACAAACCTCTTCTGAAATAACAGCCAAATACAAAGCGTCTATAATTAATGGGGAAACCATCGCAGATTTAACTGGTGGTTTTGGAGTTGACAGTTATTATTTTTCGGAAAAATTTGAAAATGTTCAACATTTCGAAACCAACAATTATCTTTCAGAAATCGCTTCCTGTAATTTTTCGGTTTTACAAAAAAAGAATATACAATGCTTTAAAGAAGATGGATTACAACAAATTCAAAAAAAACAATACGACGTTATTTATATAGACCCATCCAGAAGAAATGACCTGAAAGGAAAAGTTTTTTTATTAAAAGATTGTTTGCCTAATGTTCCCGAAAATCTAGATTTAATTTTATTTCGCTGCAAACAGCTTCTTATAAAAACCTCCCCAATGCTTGATATTTCTTTAGGTTTAAACGAACTTAAATATATTTCTGAAATACATATTGTCGCAGTTAATAACGAAGTAAAAGAATTGCTTTGGTTGGCTGAAAAAGGCTTTAAAAATGCACCTAAAATTAAAACTAGAAATATTAATAAAACTACTATTGAAAAATTTGATTTTGTTTTGGGTGAAGAATCGCATACAGAGTACTCCGAACCCTTAAAATATCTTTACGAGCCGAATGCATCTATTTTAAAAAGCGGTGCCTTTAATCTTATTTCTGAAAGATATAATGTTAAAAAACTTCATAAAAACACTCATTTATTTACCAGTGATGAATTGGTTGATTTTCCCGGACGAAGATTTATTATAAATAAAAATATTTCTTATTCAAAAAAAGAAATAAAAATATTTTTAAATATAAAAAAGGCAAATATCACAATTAGAAATTTTCCTGAAAGCGTTTCAAATATCAGAAAAAAACATAAAATTAGTGATGGCGGTGATGATTATTTGTTTTTTACTACTATAGAGAATAATCTGAAAATTATTTTAGCCTGTTCAAAAGTCTGAAAACAAACTCACTAAAAATTTATTAAAAAAAGCATCATTTTTGTTTGGCATATACGAATTGTTGAAGTAGATTTGCACTCGCAATTTATAACAAACAATTGTTTTTAAATTGGAGAGATGCCTGAGTGGCCGAAAGGACTTGTTTGCTAAATAAGCGTACCTCAAAAGGGTACCCAGGGTTCGAATCCCTGTCTCTCCGCATCATTGAAATAGGAGATAATTTTCCAGATAACTTACTCGGGGTGTAGCGTAGCCCGGTTATCGCGCCACGTTTGGGACGTGGAGGCCGCAGGTTCGAATCCTGCCACCCCGACAAAAAAGCCTTACTTTTAATTAAGTTAGGCTTTTTTTATTTTTACTGCTTTTAAAAAAAATCTAAAAAGGTATCTTTTCCTCAACCCAATCTGCTTGTTTTTCCAAAAACTTTGGAGCACCAAATCGATAACCTATAAACACTTGAAAATGCGTTCTAAAAGTGTCATAATTTACAATTGTAGTTTCTTTTCTAGTGGTAGTTAGCAACCTAAAAAAGCCTCCTCCAAACCACTGGTTAGAGTTATACCCCAAACCTAAATGACCATCAAAATTAAACGTATAATTGGTGTCATTATCTGTTATTTTATCGCTATCTATTTTAACAATAATCTTGTTAAAATCAACACCTGCTCCAGGTGCAGCTCCAATACTAGCATATAGCTTTTTATTAATTACAAACGTATGTAAATAACCAGCACTTAAAATAAAATTAAAAGTATTAAGTTGTTGGTTGGTTGCTCCATTTTTTAATTGGTTATAACTATAGGTAAGGCTGGGCATAAAGGTTCCAGCACTTTTTCGTTGAATTTCGGTTTGAGTTGTAATTGCTTTAATAGAATAATTTGGATTAAATCGATACCGAGTAATCCCTTTGTAATTATATACTTTTAACTTATTTAAAATTAAATAATCGGTAGGAAAGTTATCTGGAACAGGAAAATCTGGGGAATAATAACCCTTGGTTTGAGAATAAGATAAAGTTTGTATCCATTTTTTAATATAAAAATCGGTTTCAAATTTAAACACCTTTGTTTTTCCTTTATTTTCTTTATCGAAGTTGGTAAATAAATGCGGTGAAAATCCTAGTTTAAAAGAGATAAAACGATAATGTACTGACAGTTCTGTACGATAATCAATATTGGGTTTTATTTTAAATTCAATCCCACTTTGTTCTGCTGAAAAAGTTTCAATATCATTATCAACATCAATCTTAACACTTAACTTATCGCCCATAATTTCAATATACCCATTGCTTGGGATAGAGTCTTGTTCTTGGGAAAAATTTAATATTGGATTTAAAATAAACCCTATAGCTAGTATTTTTATCTGTACTTTCATAATTCAAATTTAAGAAAATATATTTTCAAATAATGATTCTCTTTTTTTTAAATAATTATCGATTAAAATCAGTAATTTTAAAACTTAAATTTATTTTATTATGAACTTCATTTCAAAAAATGCTGTGTTATTTTTTCTTTTAATAATTAGTAACATTCTTATTGCACAAGAGATTAACAAAAATGATTTAAATAGCTCTGTTGAAGATAAACATCCTTTACTTTCTAATAAATTTATTTTTTACGGAGGTATCTATAGCTCTACAAAGGGAATTAAAATTGGTGTAAACGGTGCTAGTGATAACGAGATTATTGACTTTAATGAAAAAGTTGATTTTAATAATAATGAATACACCTTGTTTTTAAGTTTTAATTGGAGATTTTCTAGAATGTGGACATTATCTGCAGAATATTTTAGCGTAAAAAATGGAATAAGTAAAACGGTAAACCAAAATTTCGAATGGGAAGATCAAATTTTTAATGGTGGAGCGGGTTTAAAATTAGGCATGAACCTCTCGATGTACCGTGTTTTTATTGGAAGAACCATTATCAAAGGGACAAAATATGAACTTGGCGCTGGATTAGGTGTGCATACTTTAGATATTGAAGCCTATATTGAAGGTAATGCTTACATTGACAATGAAAATACTGGTGAAGGTGCCTCTGTAGGTTTTAAAAGAAGTGCTGTTAGCGTAATTGCCCCCGTACCAAATATAGGTGCTTGGTATTTTTATGCTCCCAATAATAAATGGTTATTGTCTGCAAGAGTAGATTGGTTTGGATTAACTGCAGGTGATTATTATGGTGGCTTATGGGATCTTGGAGCTGGTGTTAATTATCAGTTTCACAAACATTTTGGTGTTGGATTAAAATACCGATATTATGACTTTACAGCTAAAGTAAATAAAGATAATTGGGATGGAAAATTTACCATGACATTTCAGGGGCCATTATTAACTGTAAATGCTAATTTTTAATTGATAAACTTACAACCGTAAAAAATAACATATTTTTGTTTAAGTACTAGTAGCTGAGCTAGATAAACGAGGTGGTTTTAGGTTTGAATCCTATCGGGTTTATTTTTATTGGTACTGAGTTGGTAAATAGCAGAATTTAAAAACCGTAAAAAGCTGTATTTTAGCTGATTACGGTTTTAAAAAGCGGAGAATGAGGGATTCGAACCCCCGGAGGTGTGACCCTCAACAGTTTTCAAGACTGCCGCATTCGACCACTCTGCCAATTCTCCAGTGGTATGCGTTTAAAAGAAGATAAATTTATATTTCCTCCTTTAGCGGTGGCAAATATAAAACCCTTTTTCTATTTATTAAAGATTTATTTGAAATTTTATAAAAAAAAGAAGGCCGTCTAAAAAACCAACTAATTAGACGACCTTTTGCACTAAACTTTGAATTGTGCACTTTTTAAAAATATGAAAAGTATTTACTTCAGTTTTCTACTAACTAACAGAACAACTAAATAAGGCAGATAAAAAAAATCTTTTTCATAGTAATTTATTTTTTTAAACCTTATGAATGACTTTCTATAGTATAAATTAACATTAATAAACTCTAAATTGAATAAACCCCGATAAGAGTTTACTATAAAAACAGTCCGTAAATTATCCAAATATCCAATAAAACACAACTATTTACAGTGCCTAACAAAAAAAGAAGTAGTCTTTATTTAAAATTAAATTTATTCCTTCAAAGTATTTTTTTATCTCTTTTTGAGCATTTAAATTAGCTACAGTAATGATACTTTGAGAGTTTTTTATGTATTCTAATTCGGTAAATGGTAACATTTCCTGCTCATAAATATGCTTTCCTATTTTTTTAGGATTGTCACAAATCCAAAAGAATTCTATTCCTTTTTCAATTAATATTTTTGCGATTTTTTTTCCTTTATCTCCTGCTCCCCAAACAATCAAATTTTTAGATGAATCATATTCCAAATTTAAAAAATAGCGTGCTTTTATTTCTAAGAAAGTATTATCCGCGTAATGTATGTGTGTTCTGGAAGTTCTAGTTAAATAATCCCTCCAATAGTGCAATACCTTATTACAAGGAATTGGTTTCAACCCAAAACTATAAAACCGAAAAGCAAGATCATAATCTTCAGGATAGTCATTGGGACGAAAGGCTTCACAGTTTTCCAAATCTTCTCTAAAAACCATCCAACAAGGAGAAGGAATCACACATTCTTTGTAAATTCCTTCAAAATTAGTTCCTTTTGAAATCAATTCATTTAGCCAGTTTTCATAATTTTTAAATCCTAAACCCAATTCAGTCTCTGAAAAATAGATTACCAAACCTAATGAAATATGACCTCTCCCCGACTTCAGTAAATTGGTCTTCATCACCTTCAACTTATCTAAACTCATGATATCATCAGAATCCATTCGAGTAATAAAATCTCCCTTACTTTTTGAATATGCCAAACGCAAGGCATCAATTATTCCGTTTCCTGTATTATTAAAAACTAAAATCCGACCATCTTTTCTTGAAAATTCTTTTAAAATAGAAAGACTATTATCTGAAGACCCATCATTTACAGCTATCAATTCCCAGTTGTTTTCAGATTGATTCTCAATAGATTCCAAACATTCCACTATAAAACGCTCAGTGTCTTTAACAGGCATTATAATAGAAATAAGTAAATTTTCTTTCATACGGGTAAATATAATCAGACCCTTTCTATTAAAGAACTTTTCACAAAACTTTCACATTTAACCTAAATAGTTAGCTTATATTTATGCCTTCTAAAAATAAAATTATGATTCGCTTATTATTAGTGATTGCTGTAGCTCTCACGGTTTCTTGCAACTCTGCACAAAATGCTGCTTCAGCTAAAAAAATGACTGCCGAAGACTACGCAAGCACCATTACTTCAGAAGATTTAAAAACTCATCTATATATTCTTGCCGACGATAAAATGGAAGGCAGAATGACTGGAGAAAATTCAAATAATTTAGCTGCAGAATATCTTAGAAACTACTATATAGATCAAGGAATTGATTCTCCAATTGAAAAAAACAACTATTACCAACCTATTCCTGCCGAATTTTTTAACGGTGCTACTAACGGAAATCCTTCTCAAAATATAGTTGCCTTTATTGAAGGTTCAGAAAAACCGAATGAAATCATCGTACTTTCTGCACACTATGACCACGTTGGCGTTAAGAACGGAAAAATATATAATGGTGCCGATGACGACGGAAGCGGAACCGTTTCGTTAATGGAAATGGCTCAAGCTTTTCAAATGGCAAAAGATAACGGAAACAGGCCTAAACGCTCTATTCTAATTCTACACGTAACAGGCGAAGAAATTGGCTTATACGGCTCTAAATATTATACGGAGAACCCTTTATTTCCGCTTGAAAATACGGTAGTAAATTTAAATATTGATATGGTTGGTAGAATTGGTTCTGAAAAAGGAGGGAACGATAACTACATATATTTAATAGGAAGTGATAAATTAAGTCAAGAACTTCACGATTTATCTGAAGCCGTTAATAAAAAATATACAAATCTAGAATTAGATTACACTTATAATGTTGATAATGATCCAAACCGGTTTTACTACCGAAGTGATCATTATAACTTTGCAAAAAACGATATTCCAGTAATATTTTACTTCAACGGAACCCACGAAGATTATCATCAACCAGGAGATACTCCCGATAAAATTGAATATGAATTAATGGCAAAAAGAGTTCAACTTATTTTCTTAACTGCTTGGGAAATTGCCAATCGGGAAGATAGAATTACTGCTGATAAATTGTAGATTTAAAAAAAATAGACCTACTAGGTTTCAAAAACCTAGTAGGTCTTTCAGTTTACTCCACAAAAAAAGCCTCTCTGTTAAGAAAGGCTCTTGATTCTGGGTGGAAGACGGGATTCGAACCCGCGACCCTCGGTACCACAAACCGATGCTCTAACCAACTGAGCTACAACCACCATTTAATTTTTCGCTTTAAAAGCGAGTGCAAATATAATTCTTTTAGTTTCTTCTACAATAAAGAAACGAAAGATTTTTAAATAATATCGTATAACGATTTAACAGCTACATAACGCTCTACCGTATAACCTTCTGCGTGTTCTACTCCAATTAATCGTCCTAAATCTTGTGCTCTGTAGGTGATACTATCTTTAAAGTTAGTGGTTGAAATTGGAGTAACTGGCTCATCTGAACCTTGTTGATGAAATTGAGTTTTATAAGCTAAAACAGATTCTAATTTCTTATCAATAAATCCAGAAACATCCACCACAAAATCAGGCTCTATATTTTTCCACTGTATATAATGATAGACGTGTTTTGGTCGCCAAGCTTCTTGATTTTTCCCTTCTGAAGTGGTTTCAATTTTTCGTAATCCGCTTAAAAAACAAGCATCACTAACCAAACTACTTCCTTTTGGGTGATCTATATGACGGTCATCAATTGCATTACACAAAACAATTTCGGGTTGATATTTCCGAATTATTTTTACAATTTCTAATTGATGTTCTTTGTCATTTATAAAAAATCCATCGGCAAATTCCATATTAATTCTGAAACTTGCTCCAAGAATATTTTTAGCATCTTCTGCTTCTTTATCTCTGGTTTCTGCGGTTCCTCTGGTTCCTAATTCACCACGAGTTAAATCGATAATTCCAACCGTTTTTCCGTTGGCAATTTCTTTAGCAATGGTTGCTCCTGCTCCTAATTCTATATCGTCTGGATGTGCGCCAATGGCGAGTATGTCTATTTTCATATGGTAAAGGTAAATTTAAGAAACCTAAGTAACCCTAGCTTTATTATCTTTTTAAAATGATTTTCTCTAAACTTAAAATTTACTAATTCTCCTTACTGCTTTATTTGATTGTGCATCGGTAAGTTCTAAAATGTAAATACCTCTTGATAAATCGCTCATATCAATTTTAAACAATTGAGTATTAGTATTACTTTGGTATAGTAATTTACCCAAGATAGAGTAGAGTTTAATAGCTATATTGGAGTTGTTATTTGCAATTTCGATATTTATAAAATCATTAGTAGGGTTGGGATAAATTTTCAATTGGCTTTTTAATGTATTTTCGTTGGTGCTTAAAATAACTTGAGTAAG
>JAKITD010000071.1 GCA_021648265.1 Flavobacteriaceae bacterium
AAAAACAGTAATGATAAGCTAAATGTGTTTGTAGCTAAAATATCAGAAGATATTAACGCATATCAAAACTATCAAAATATTGAATTGAGGTATCAAAAATTAATTTCAACGCAGTTTTAAACTAGAGACATTATTTTTTTTAAGATAAATTATTAAATTAATAATGTTTCATTCTTTTGTCATCATGTCCCGACATTTCGGGAGCCCCAGAATCCTGAATACTGTAAAATGGATTCTGGATCAAGTCCAGAATGACAAAACGGTAAACTAAAACTGCCTTCAAAAGATGTTTATATATTGCTTCACACCTTTTCTAATTAATAGTAAAGTTTCTAACAATTTTAAATATATTGTAGTCCATTATCAAAGCTATGTTACCACAAGAAGAAAACCTTATTAGTCAAGAAACAATCGTCCTAATTGCCTACGCCATTGCGGTGATTTTTGTGCTGCTTATTTTTGTGATTTTCTTTTTTACTGCCTTTCAGAAACGAAAAAATAAATTACTCTTAGAGCGTATCAAAACCAAACTTAAATTTGAAAAAGAACTGGCGACTTCGCAGTTAGAAATTCAGGAACAAACCTTTAAAAATATTGCTTGGGAACTGCACGATAACGTAGGACAGTTACTCTCGGTTGTCAATATGCAATTGAGTATGGTATTGATGAAAGCTCCCGATGCTTTAAAGGAATCGCTGCAAGAAACCAAGTCGGTAGTGAGCGATACGGTACAAGAAGTGCGAAATCTTTCCAAAACATTAAACCACGATGTAATTAATAAAAACGGATTGGTACGTTCGCTTCAAATTGAAATTGAACGCTTCAATCGTTTGGGTTTTTTGGAAGCCTTTTTTGAAGTAAATGGAACTGAAAAATATATTTCTTCGGAACACGAAATCTTAATTTTCAGAATGTACCAAGAATTTCTTTCCAATGTAATGAAGCATTCCAGAGCTGAAAACCTTTCCGTAATACTGAATTATAACAAGACCAATTTAGAAATAATTGCCGAAGATAACGGAGTAGGTTTCGACACCAGTATGAAAACTGAAAGTTCGGGCTTGCAAACTATTAAAGGAAGAGCTGCTTTATTAAACGCCGAATATTCCTTAACTTCCGAAATTGGTAAAGGCACCCGTTTATCATTAATTTATCCCTATCCAGATGACACAGACGAAAGAATATAACCTCGTAATAGTTGACGACCACTTTTTGGTGGCAGATTCATTAAAGATGCTAATTGGTATGTTTTCTGGCTATAATGTAATGTATCATGCTAAAAATGGCTACGATTTACAACAGAAAATAAAATCGGAAAAAACAGCTCCCGACATAATTTTATTAGACGTAAATATGCCGGGAATGAATGGATATGATACGATGGAATGGTTAGCTTCAGAACATCCAAACATTAAAGTTTTGGTGTTATCTATGGACGATGACGAGCAAATGGTGTTAAAAATGTTGAGTAAGGGAGCCAATGGTTATTTATTAAAAGACATACATCCTGAAGCTTTAAATGTTGCCTTAAATGAAGTGATGGAAAAAGGCTATCACCATTCAGATAAAGTAGCAGCAACTTTATTAAACTCCTTAAAACCAAAGGATGAAAAACCTACCATACATTTAAAAGAAAACGAACTGAAATTCCTGCAACTTTCTTGTAGCGAATTAACCTATAACGAAATCGCCAAACGAATGTTTTTAAGCCCCAAAACCATCGATAATTATCGGGGCGATTTATTTAAACGTTTTCATGTAAAAAATCGTGTTGGGCTAGTTATTTTTGGTTTAAGAAACAAGTTGATTTCTATTTAGTTTGTCATTGCGAGCGACGCAGGAGCGAAGCAATCTTTTATTTTCAATAATATGATATTAAAACGCCGCCTCTTAATGTGCTCGTCTTTACTAGGAGTAACGACGTGGCAATCTCATGAAACAAAGTTAGCCTAATGAGATTACTTCGGTAAAAAAAACCTCGTGAATACAGCACATTTTAAATTTTCACCTAAATTGACTTTGGTAATTTATATAAAATTCTAAATTAAAATATTCTAGGAAAATCACTAGGATTTACTTCATTCATCATTTTATACACTTTTTCATAAATATCTTCTACTTGTGGTTTTGAAAAATAATCACCATCGGTTCCGTAAGGTGGTCGATGTGCCTTTGCAGTTAAGGTTTGAGGCTTGCTGTCTAAATATTGATATCCGTTTTGGTTGTCTAAAATTTCGTTTAGAATATATGCAGAAGCTCCTCCTGGAACATCTTCATCAATCACCAATAATCGATTTGTTTTTGTTATACTTTTCACTAAATCTTGATTAATATCTAGTGGAAGTAAGGTTTGAATATCAATTACTTCAGCATCAATACCTACTTGTTGCAATTCTTTTGCTGCTTCTTCAACTATTCTAAGTGTACTTCCGTAAGAAACCAAAGTAATATCATTTCCTTCTTTAACGGTTTCTATCACACCAATCGGAGTTCTAAATTCTCCTAAATTAGTAGGCATTTTTTCCTTTAAACGATAACCGTTTAGGCATTCAATTACAAGGGCTGGCTCGTCGGTTTCTAATAACGTATTGTAAAAACCTGCGGCTTTGGTCATATTACGAGGAACTAAAATATACATTCCTCTAAGTAGATGAATTAATCCGCCCATTTGTGAGCCGCTATGCCAAATTCCTTCCAAACGATGTCCACGAGTACGCACAATTAATGGAGCTTTTTGTTTTCCGTTGGTACGGTAACGAGTGGTTGCTAAATCGTCTGTTAAGGTTTGAATACAGTACATTACGTAATCCAAATATTGAATTTCGGCAATAGGTCGAAGTCCTCTTAATGCCATCCCGATTCCTTGCCCAATAATGGTTGCTTCTCTAATTCCGGTATCTGCAATTCGTAATTCTCCGTGAATTTCTTGAAGTCCTTCTAAACCTTGATTTACATCACCAATTTTTCCAGCATCTTCCCCGAAAATTAAGGTATTAGGGTGCATTTTAAATATTGCATCAAAATTATTACGAATGACAACTCTTCCGTCAGCCTCCTCAATTTTATCATCGTAGGTTGGTGCTATTTCTTTAACGGAAGTTGCATTGTTGGAAGCTTCAGAGTAAAGATGAGCACTGTATTTTGGTTGAATGATTTCGAAATAATTAGCGATCCAATCTTGTAGTTGTTTCTTTTCTACAGAATTTTCAGAAACTGCATAACGCAATGTCTTTCTTGCAATTCCAATAATATCTTTTCGTAAAGGTTCTTTATCTGAAGCGAGGTCGTTTACAAGTTTTTCAATAAATATTTTATTAGAACTAGCACTTGCCAAATTATTTAGCAAAACTAAAAGTTCTTTTTGTTCTTGTTTTTGAGGAGCTACAAATGCTTTCCACGCTTCTTTTTTACCTTCTCTAACTTCTTTTACGATCTCTTTTTCAATGGTAATTAACTCTTCATCGGCAGCAAAATTGTTAGTGATTATCCATTCTCTAAATTTCACATTACAATCGTGTTCGATTTCCCAAGCAAGACGCTCTTTATTTTTATAACGTTCGTGCGACCCACTGGTAGAATGTCCTTGAGGTTGGGTAAGTTCGTTTACATGAATTAAAACCGGAACGTGTTCTTCTCGAGCTACAGTAGCTGCTTTTTGATAGGCTTCAATTAAAGCTGGGTAATCCCAACCGTTTACGCGAATAATTTCATAACCATTTTCGGTTTCAGTACGTTGAAAGCCTTTTAATATTTCTGAAATATTTTCTTTGGTGGTTTGGTATTTTGCGTGAACTGAAATTCCGTATTCATCATCCCAAACACTTATCACCATAGGTACTTGAAGTACTCCGGCTGCGTTGATGGTTTCCCAAAAAAGCCCTTCGCTAGTACTTGCGTTTCCGATGGTTCCCCAAGCGACTTCGTTTCCGTTGATTGAAAAATTGGTTTTGTTAGTGATTCCGTTAACGGTTCTGTATATTTTTGATGCTTGTGCCAATCCTAATAGTCTTGGCATTTGTCCAGCAGTAGGAGAAATATCGGCACTACTATTTTTTTGAATGGTTAGATTTTTCCAACTTCCGTCGTCTTCTAAACTGTGGGTTGCAAAATGCCCTCCCATTTGGCGGCCTGCACTCATAGGGTCTGCATTGATGTTTGTATGACCGTATAATCCCGCAAAAAATTCTTGAATGCTTAACTTACCAATCGCCATCATAAATGTTTGATCACGGTAATAACCACTACGCCAATCTCCATTTTTAAACGATTTTGCCCAAGCCAATTGTGGCACCTCTTTTCCGTCACCAAATATTCCAAATTTAGCTTTGCCAGTTAGCACTTCGCGTCTTCCTAAAAGACTACACTCACGGCTAGTAACTGCAATTTTATAGTCGTTTAAGATTTCGGTTTTAAAATCTTCAAAAGATAATTTACTATTGGTTTCAGAATTTGTTTGCATAATAAAAGGGAGGTATTAGGTCATGCAAAAGTAGTGAAAATTGAAATTTTATACAATCCCTTTTTTTAGGGGAAAATAAAGGTATTTAATAAAAATTACAAATACCCAAAAAAAATTAAATATAATTTAATAAAACAATTGTAAAGTTGGGAAATAGTCAAATAAATTCACGTTATAATACATTAAAAAAAATCAAAATTGAAAAAGTTTAAACTAAAAAACAGATGCTATTTCACATCTTTTTTTTCAGTAAAAAATCCTTTTAAAACGATAAGTCTAACTAACAAAACATAGGGTAAACCGTGTAATACTACATCAAACCAGTCCATTGGTTTCATTCCTTCTGCACCACCGAGAATCCATTTTGCTTTCCCGAAGATATGTGGTTCTGGGAAAAAAGGAGCCAATCCTAAAGTTAAACAAAGTAATATTACTATTCGCCAATTATTGATTATATCCATGATTCTTGTTTTTATTAATACCAATTTCTGGAAAATAATCCAAAAAGTGTGTTTATATCTATGGTGATGATAAATCGTATTTTTTCTTTGTAATTGGTTTGTCCCATTTCCCAACCTAAATTGGAATAAACTGGGAAGAAAACCTCAAAATAATCTTCCACTAAACTTAGTCTAAAACCACTATCATAAAGTGTTTTGGTACCTATATTTTTATTGTTTACAAAACCAATATCACCGTAAACTTGTATCCATCTCCAAATATTAGTACTCACATTCATCGTTGTCATCCAAGTATTAGAAAAAGCTGGATCTAGTTTAGATTTAAAACCACCTTCTGCTTCAATAAATTGTTGACTAAAAAAACCAGAGTCATCACTTCTTCCGTAGTAATTATAATCGAATAGATAATCGGTTGGACGATCTAAAGCAAAACTAAAAAAGTCGTCATTTGCATCGGTTTTATTTTTTAGAAATGCACCTGCAAAAATCCGAATGTCAATTTTTCGGTTATTATTAAAGAGTTTTCGATATTTTAATGTGGTAGAAATTTTACTAAATTCAGAAGATAATTGATAATTTATTACCGCTCTGTAGTGATTAATTAAATTTGGGTTTGAATAGACATAGCTTATGTCGAATACACTGTAGTTAGGTGATTCTAAAGGTTTGTTTGGATTAATATCTCGATCTACCGTAACATTTCTTAAATTTATAAAATGTCTTTTATTACTTCTAAGGTCTTTGCTGTTTCTAAAACCTATGGTTGCAAACGGACTTAATCGTTTATAAAACAATCCTTCATCGTACGAGAAATAATTTCCAGAAACTCCAAACCTATAAAAATAAAGGTTTCCAAATTCTGGCATATGTTTATAATGAATAGAAGCGCTTCCTACAACGGTATTTGATCTAAAAGCATATAAAGGTTCTAATTTGTATTGAAACTCTTTCCGAAGTATGGTTTTGTTATATAATTTCGGTCCTAATGCTAAGCCGTCATATACATTATAACTGTATTCTGGCATTAAAAATATCTGATTATATTTTGGGTCTTCAACATCTTTAAAAACTCTAAATTGAAGTGGCTTATTTAAAATTCCTTTGACCTTTTTAAAATTGTTTCGCTCATTGTATTCTGGTATATTACTTTCGTAATTTAATACAATTTGACGAATGTCTTTTATAGGTAAAGTCACGGTAACAGAAGAGTCTATAGGAGCCAACCATTGTTTGTAAACTATATTGTTTTTGTTGATTCCGTAGATAGAAACAGGTAAAGAAGTAGGGCGTTTATTAACCACAGTAACTTGCACCGAATCTTTGGTTTTTTTTACGTCTTTCAAAACAAATTCGATAGTATTTCTATTGTCAACAAAATCTTTAAAAAACCAATCTACCGATTTGTCTGTGTTTCTTTCAAGATATTTTTTAAACTCATTAGAGCTGATTGCTTTTAATTCGTTTTCAGAAAAAAATTGATGGATACTTTTTAATACGGCATCATTTCCGAGGTAATCTGAAAGGTAAGACAAACCTTTTCCTCCGTAATAATCGCTAGCTATATTCTTATTAAATTTGAGTAGGGAATCTCTAGGAGTGGTTATTTTTTGATGCAAATTATTTCTTGCCATATTCAGGTATAAAAACGAATATTGGTCATTTATTTTCAATTCTGAAGCGTGAAATAATCGAGCAAGCCATAAATTACTTAAATTTCCGATTATCTTCATATCGGGATAGTAAATATTTACATATTCCATCATTAAATACACTTGAAACGCACCAATTAACCAATGGTCTTTACGAGGGTTTACTACTAATGTGTTTTCTAAATATGTGCGGCTAATTATTTTAAGCATTTCAATATCATACTCAAAACCATTGGGAAAAGGACTGATAAATTCTGGCAATAAATTAAGACCATAAACGGGATCTCGTTTGTAATCTATCTCACTAATTACCATTTTATCAAATGGATAGCTACCCAAATTTTTATCTAAAAATTGAACAACCCTATCAATAATCAGTGCTTTAATTTGAGGAGTAACTTTTTTGTGTGTATGGTTGGAAGTAACTTGAACTTTATCGGTAAGAACGCTTTCAAAATCGGAAGCTTTGACTAGATGTAATTTTACAAGCATTCGGTTATCTCCTGTAAAATGATAGGTTCTTTTATCCTTCGTAAATGTATTTGAAATTTCTTTTAAATCTGAAACAATTGTAAAATAATAAGGAACCTGAAAATGAATATCAAATGTAGAAGGAGTGAGGTAGCTATCGTTTAAATCTTTATTGCTATAATACTGCCATTCTCCATTAAAAACTGCAGGAGATAAATACCAATATCGAATCTTAAAATCGCCGCTGTTGTTAACTCCGTAACGTGTAAATTTATCGTCTGGAAGCACTACAGAATATTCTATTTTTAAGGTAAAGGTTTCTCCTGGCAGAAGGGTTTTGTCTAGGGTTATATGTATGATATCTACTTCGTTTCCACGCTTCCAAACCAATGGAGAATTTTGATAGTTTTTAATACTTTTAATAGTTGAATGTCCACGTTTTTTATTTTTTTCAAAATGAAATGATGCTTGGTAGTTTTCAGAAAAACGTTTACCTAAGGGTGTGGTTTTACTGGAAAAACTATTAGCCCAATCGTTTAAATAAATTTCGTTTAAAGGAACTGTTGAATGGTTTTTATAAACAATTTCTTGCTGAATGGTAATTGTATTTAAAGTAGGGTCTAACGATGCATCAATCGTGATATTATGCTGTGAGAATGTAATAGAACTAATAAATAATCCTATAATTAGTATGTAGTTTTTACCCTTCAATTATTTTTTAATAAATTTTAATACAGGAGCGTTTGGAATGTTTGTTTTTATATAAAACAATCCACTTTGTAAAAACGATACATTTAGGTGAATGTTTTTTTGGTTTTTTGAAATGTAAGAAAGTATTTTTTGCCCTAACGTATTAAAAATAGAAATGGTAATATTTTCTGAATAGCTTTCGGAGACTATTAATTTTACTTGGTCTTTAACAATTGTTTTTTCTATAGTAATTGGTGATGCTACTTCAAAATCGTTATTCCCTAAAACAAATTCTTTATTTGTTTCTAATTGCATAATCACAGGTAAATGATCGCTCATACTGTATAAACGATTTCGTAATACTTGACTATAACCACCTGTACATAATTCGTCGCTAATATCTAAGTTATAGCAATTCCCATTGTTGCCATAGGATTTATAACTATTAGGAATGTACCTTAATTTTGGGTCAGTAATCATATTTTCTGAAATAGTAATAAAGTCGAAACGATCGTCCAAACCACCTCCAGCACCAGATCCAAAAGGAGAATTAATACGGGTACTTTGTGTATGTATATTTTGATAAGTATCGTTATTATGCCAAGAGCCTGGAGAATCAATAGGGTCAACCATTATAATTGCATTAGTTGGATCTAATAACTCTTGGTATGCAGGTTCTGAAGCAGTATAAAGGTTAAAATCTCCAGAAAATATTACGAAAGAATTTGGATCGATGGTTGCTAAATCTGAAGTAAATTCATTTACCATACTCAATCTTAAATTTTGATTGTCTGTACCTTGACTTGATTTTAAATGCGCAACATAAATGTAAATAAATAAAGGATCTGTTTCTTGATCTAAGGTATTTAACTTTAAAACATATTTATTTATATCTCTAACAGAAGTTGTAATAACCTCGGTTGATTCTAAACTAAATTTATTGGTTTTAAAAAATATTAATTGTTGTAAATCAGAACCACTTGATTGGTTATTAATGTATTCTGCTCTAGAATAGGTGTTGGTTTCACTATTTAGAGTGATGTTCATAATTTCGTCGGCACCTTCTTCAGATTGCAATTCGCAAACCATAAAAATGTCGGGTTGAAATTCTACCAGAATATTCTTTAAAATCCCGGAGCGACCACCAGGAGTTGCATTAGGAAATTCTAATAAATTATAAAATATAGCATTGATTGGTTCTTGAGCAGATAGTTTAAGGTTTACTAACACAAAAATAGCAACTATATATTTTATCATTAAAAGGGAGTTTATTTATTGTTTTCAAATGTACAATTAAAGTGGTGTTAATTTCTAAAAGTCAAGTGAGAAAAGTAATTACAGAAAAACTCAACCAAAATGGTTGAGTTTTAGTATTTTATTTAAAAGTAAAAGTTTATTTTAACCACCCTTTTTTTATTGCACTTTTACTATAAAGCACAAGGAAAATTGCAATTAAAAGAATCATAATTGGCATAATAGCTCCTCCAGGGCTATAAGTTTCTAATGAATTAATAATGACAAAATTATAAATCATTTGAATTAATACGGCGATAAGTGAAATTGAAAATAATAAACTAGCTACCTTTTTTCTTAAAAGTAATGCCAAGACTCCTAAAAGACCAGCAAAAACAGCAATTGCAAAAGCAGCAATTGCCCAAGAAGGCATATTATAAACCAATTCTAATTGTTCTGGAGTGTATTGACTCTGGAAAGCTTCTGTATTATACTGTTGTTGTAAATATTGATTTACGCCCATTGCATTCCAAATAAGTGCAATTACAGCGATGATCCAATAAATTAAATTTGGTTTGTGAGTTATTGTCATTGTTTTGGTTTTAGTGATTATTTGAGCTTTCAATATAAAGGAAAAGTTTAAAATTTGCAAATTATTGTTTTATTGAACATTAGTTGCTTCTAAAAATCATGTATCTTTCAAATAAAAATAATGGTCACAATATCAAAATCCAATTTTTTATTTCTAAAAAAACTAAAAAATAATAATCACCGAGATTGGATGCAAGAAAACAAAAAAGAATATCTAGCCAACGAAAAAATTCTAAAGCAATTTTACGCTTCCATAGAAAGCAAACTGAATATTGAAGACGAAATTTCTAAGCTAAAAGTTTTTAGAATCAATAGAGATGTGCGATTTAGCAAAGATAAAACTCCTTATAATGTGCATCGAAGTGCAAGTTTTAGTAGAGCAGGAGCACATAGAAGAGGAAGTTATTATTTACGTTTAGAGCCTGGAAAATCTGCAATGGCAGGAGGTTTTTTCTCTCCTGAATCTCCAGATTTACTCAGAATTAGACGGGAATTTGAAATGGATGCTTCCGAAATTAGAGACATATTAAATCAGGAAGATTTTAAAAAAGCATTTGGTGGTTTTAATCAGGAATACAAAGTAAAAACGGCTCCAAGAGATTTTAATAAGGAAGATCCCAACATTGATTTAATAAAACTAAAAAGCTTTTTTGTAGTCCATAATTTTACAGATGCGGAGGTATTTGCAAAAGATTTTGAAGAAAATTTAATGCATCATTTTTTGTTGTTACGACCATATTTCGATTATATGAGCGATGTACTTACTACCGATCTTAATGGAGAATATTTGCTTTAGTGTTAAGTTAAGTATAAAAAGACACCCCAAAACTATTCTTTTTCGTTTTTATTTTATAAAAAAACTTCACATAACTCGGCTATACTCATTTTTTTTCATTTCATAAATATGTAATAAGTAAATCCCATTTTTATCAACTACTCTATTAGAATTTGTGAAATATAATTTTCTTCCATTCAATTTCAATTCATTAGGTAAGACACTATCTAAATCACGAATAAAAATAATTAGATCAGGTTTCTTTGTTTTATACTCTATTCTCAAAAACCTTTTTGTCTTTTGAGAATCTAATTTACTTCCATTTATCCTATCCAACATAAAGAAAAATTCAAAACCTGAATCATAATTTTTCTCCATAAGGTTTTTCATAGATTGTGTATCATTAGGTGCTTCCCCTACTAATCCAATTCTCATATTATTCTTTTTCAAGGTCTGAATATTTCCAATAATCACTTAAATAATCTTCCTCTAAATACAACTTTGCCTTATTTATTTCTGGCTTATTTAAATGTCTTAAAATAGTGCCTTCTTTTTTATTCCTTGTAAATGCAATTACAATTCTATTTAGTTCATTTTCATTTAAAATATCTAAAATTATTGGAGAATGAGAAGTTACAATTATCTGTTTATTATGAGATTCTATTTTTAAAAATTCCATTAACTGCATTAATTGATGTGGATGTATTCCTAACTCTGGTTCTTCTATTAATATTATTCTTTTACTCTCATTATCACTAAAACCAAAACCTCCTCCCGAAAAATGTAATTTACCAGGGAAACCAATTTCAGAAATTATGTAGAAAAGTCTTTTTGTTCCATCCGACAAATTTTCAAATGGATGCCAACTACCTTGAATTTTAAATTCAATAAAAAGATTATTCACAGTATAACCTTCTGCATCTTCATCGAGAAAAATATTTATATTCTTATTAAATCTTACATCTTCAATTGGTGAAAATCGAATTAGTAAATCTTTGATTTTATCTACTTCTTTAAAATCATTAATGATTTTTTTTTTTATTTTACTAACAGTAAGATTTTCACTTTTATCATCTAAACCTGAAAAGATAAATGTTGCTAATAAGTTTTTGATAAAGTACGGAGTATTTGAATCTAAAACTTTTGAAATTAAATCACTCGGAAACCCTGTTTTATCAATTTTGAATGAAAATGAAGAATTAATTAAATAATACTCTTTCGGAATACCGTGCTTTACAAAGTTTGTGGTAATTGAAATATTATTCTTTCTAAATAAAGCATCTAACCCTCTTTTATGTAAATCTTCAATTTCAATAATATTTCCATCTAAAACAACTTCTGTATCAACTTCTGATTGACTGACTCTTTTGGTATTCTCCGAATTATCTTCAATAATTTCTCTCTTTGATTTTATAATCAATTTAGAATTGCCATCAAAAGATAATTCAGAGGAAAAATTAATTAAATTATCAAAAGAAAAATCAAGAACTTCAGATAAAAATTTTAGAAAATTTGTTTTACCCGCAGCATTTTTACCAATAATTAAATTTAATCCGTCTTCAAAACAAATATCAACATCAACAATCGATTTATAACCTGAAAGTTTGACTTCTTTTAAATAAAGATTATTTTTATCCATTAAACATATATTAAGTAAGAACAAAGATACTATATTACTTTAATCGAGCAATAAAAAAAACGTTTTGTAACAATGTATAAAAATAATAGCGGGTTTAGTCCTAAATTCAAAGGTAGTATCTTTGTACAAAGTTTAGTGATAAATTGAAAGGTTCGCGCCTTGAAATCCGCTACTATTTTTAGTGTGCCAAGAAACAACAGTCAGCAACGATAACTGTTGTATGCTATATTTAAGATGGTGGAAAACGTTTTTTTTTTTAGAACGTTACGAACCACCAGAGTCGTTGTCCATTCCTGAAATAGGTTGACTAAAAATTAAATCTTTAATTATAGTCACTTATGAAAACACAAAAACAAGCCTGTCCAAAAATTCATTACCAAAAAGTTACTTATGAGCATAAACTTTTTGTCATTGACCAAATCACTAACGGTCAGATTTCTGTAAATT
>JAKITD010000011.1 GCA_021648265.1 Flavobacteriaceae bacterium
TGTGTATATGGTTTACATCACAGGTGAACAATCTAGCGTAGTAAAACGTTTGATTAAAGAGTAAGAAAACCTCTTTTAAATAATGTAAAATCCCTTTCGTTTTTCGAAAGGGATTTTTTTATTGTAACAAATTTGTAATAGTAGCGTCTATTCATAAAAGTTACTTTTTTATTATATATTTAACATAAAAGATTATCAATAATTTAAAACTGATTCTATGAAAAAAATAATGATAGTATGTACTTTATCTATTATGTTAGCTTTTCAATCTTGTAAAGACTATTCAAAAGATACAGCAACAACTGGTGATATTGAATTAATTTCTCCTCAACAAGTTTATGATGCAGTTTATAGTGCTGATTCTGTCCAATTAGTAGATGTAAGAACGCCAAATGAATATAACACGAGCCATTTAAAAGGAGCACAAAACATTTGTGTTACCGATAACGATTTTAAAGAAAAAGTTAAGTCTTTAGATAAAAATAAACCAGTTTATGTGTACTGTAAAATGGGAGGAAGAAGTGCAAAAGCCGCAAAAAAATTAAAAGATATGGGCTTTACTAAAATCTACGATATGGATGGAGGAATCTTACTTTGGGAAGAAAAAAAGTTAGCGACAGAAAAATAGAAAAATTGAAATAAATATGAATACCGTAATTACAACTCTTGTGATTACGGTATTTTTGTTTATATAATAAAAATACAGCCCTTTTTTAATTGAAAACATAAGAAAAATATCATTCTATGATATAGGTCATATATTGTGTAACAATTGTTACATACTTTTACAGTGAAAAATAGTAGGACAATATTATTTATCACATATAAATTCTGTATTATGAAAAAAATCAAATTATTTTTAGCACTATTAGTTTTTGCGGCATTATTAGTAAATTGTACTCATGATGATGCACCAGACTACTTACCCTTACCAGTAGATCTAGGAATTGGAGAAAGTTTAGATACCTTACTGGTTAAAAGATTTTCAGCTGCTCCAGTTTTCGATGGCGAAATAGACGCTGTTTGGAGCGAGGCAAGACCACTTAAAAACACCGCACATGTTACTTCTGCTGGTGATAGAATTATCCCTTTAAATAGTTCAAGTAATGGAGACCCTTCTTTAGAACCAACAGACTTATTTGATCCTTTTACCGACGAAAGCTATAAATATTCATTACGCGGAGGACACGACGGCGAGTATCTATATTTATTATTTGAGTGGGAAGATAATAACGATAGCAAAGACAGACAATCATGGTTTTTTAATCCCGTAACAAGTAAGTGGGCAGGAGAAAACAAATACGCCAATCATTTAAATGATAAATTTTATGAAGATAAATTTGGATTTATATTTCCAATAAAAGTAGATGGCAGTTACCCTCAAGGATTTGCTGGCGGAACTTGTACAGTTACTTGTCATACAAACTTATCAGACCCTCAACTTGGTCAAAAAACAACAAGACACTATATGGCTAATTCTGGAGAGTTAACAGATTTGTGGCACTGGAAACGAGATAGAAATGCTTTGTCGCAATCTGTAGATGACGGTTTTATTCAATACGAAGAGGACGAAGGTATGGCATCAGCTAACGGAAGAAAATCTGATGAAGGCATAAAAATGTATGCTACAAGCTCATTTACTGATGAAGTTACAGGTCTTAAAGGACCAAAATATGTTATTAAAGATAGAGAAAATTACTATTGGATAACTGATACTGAAATTTCTAATGGCACAGCCAAAACAGTTGTTGGTGTTGGTGTTGACGGTATTTTAACATTAGAGGATGGAGAAACTATAAACCCTAACGATGACCTTACTGCGTATTCACAAGGATTTGGTCCTAAACGATTTCCAAGTATATATATTAATCCAGGTGGAGCAGGAAACGATTTTAGATCAGACACACAAGTAAGAGCTAAACACGTAGGCACAGGTTGGCAAATAGAAATTAAAAGAAAACTAAACTCTGGTGACCCAACAGATGCCATATTTGTAATTGGTGATGAAATTCCTTTTGGATTATCAATCTTTAATAATGCAGCAATTGCACATGGAATGTCAAATTTCTTGACAATGCGTATTGAAGAATAATCTTATCCTTGTTTAAAGTGCAGGTTACTTAATACCTGCACTTTAAAAAGTATTAATTAAGATTTTTAACTTAAAACCTTACTAATGAAAAAAATAATTCAAATATTATTGATAGCATTCATAGGGACCTCTTTTAATTCATGTTATTATGATGCTTTACCAGAAGATGAGAATCTTCCTAGCGATGGTGAAGAAACAGAATTAGTTTCATATCAAACCGATATCGTACCGCTGTGGGTACAATGTATAGGATGTCATAAACAGGGTGGAGATTTACCGAACATGGAAGATAATTCCTACAACAACCTATTAAATGGGTATGTAATACCCGAAAATGCAGATGGAAGTATTTTATATAAATCACTCATAGGTGATGGTGTTGAATTAATGCCTCCAGGTTCAGGCTGGCCTACAGCAAAAATCGATTTGGTTAAAGACTGGATTAATCAAGGAGCTTTAAATAATTAACTTTTTAAAGAAAAAGACATGAAAAATCATATAAAAATACTTTTAATTTTTTTGATGCTTCCTTTTATGGCAATCTCTCAAAAGGATGTTGCAAATCAAAAGAATGATTCAATACCAAAAAAAGTAAAAGAAAAATTAGAAAGAGATGCTTTTGAAACACCCTATATTATAGATAACCCAACCAATATTGTTTTAAATAAAAAACAATTGAATGTAGAAATGCAACATAGGTTTGGTGAATTCAACAATGACAAAAATGATATGGCTGGTATTTGGGGTCTTTCAAATATTAGAATAGGTTTGGCTTATGGCTTACATGATAGATTAACAGTTGGTTTTGGAACAACAAAAGACAACCGTTATCAAGATTTTAACTGGAAAGTTGCCATATTTAGACAAACTCGTTCAAATAGAATGCCGTTTAGTGTCTCTTATTATGGAAACTGGGTAGTAGATGCTAGATCGAAAGAGAATTTTAAATATACAGCAGATCGATGGTCGTTTTTTAATCAAATAATTTTAACCAGAAGATTTAGTCCAAAATTATCTGTACAAGGTACTTTAAGTCTTTCTCATTATAATGTGGTAAAAAATACACAGCGAAATGATATGTTGGCATATTCATTAGGTGGACGTTATAAAATAACCGATGGTATTGCGATTATGTTTGATTATAGTCAACCGCTTACTAAATTTTTAAAAGATAATCCAAATCCAGGAATAAGTTTAGGGGTTGAGTTTGGAACATCATCTCATGCATTTCAAATTTTCGTAACTAATTACCACGGTATTGTTCCACAAGACAATTATATGTTTAATAGGAATGACTTTTTTGATGGAAATATCATGCTTGGATTTAATATAACTAGGCTGTATAGTTTTTAAATAGAATGATTATTTAAAGGAAGTACACTTAAAGCACTAACTTCCAATTAACCAAAAAAGGATTAGTGTTTCATTGAAAAATAAACAGCTAATCCTTTTTTAATTTTTTATTCTTATATAATGAAAGAAAAAAATAATAATACCCGTAGAAATTTTCTTAAAAAGGGAATTGCCTTAGGAGCGTTTACAGCAACAGGCTTAGCGATAACTTCATTTTATAAAGATGAAGTGGAAGAAACCGGTGAAAAGGTAAAGTTACTTTCACCCAAAGGAGAAATAGTTGAAATTGATAAAGCTTATGTAAAAGCTCCTCAAGACCTACATCTTCCAATAAGTTCAGAAAAAATTAGAGAAGGTTTCCCAAATAGGAAATTTATAATGGTGATCGATTTGGCAAGGTGTAAAAACGCTTTGCAATGTGTTGATGCTTGTAATAAACATCATCATATCACTGGAAAAAATGCTTGGCTCAAAGTTTATAAAATGCAAGAATCTAAAGACACGGCTCCTTATTGGATGCCGAGTACTTGCCAGCATTGTGATCAACCAGCCTGTGTTACCGTATGTCCTGTTGATGCTACTTTTAAACGAAGAGATGGAATTGTGTTAATTGATAATGAACGGTGTATTGGTTGTCGTTTTTGTATGGCTGCTTGTCCTTATTCAGCAAGAGTTTTTAATTGGGAAGAACCCAATCAAGGAGAAATCACCATGAATTTAGATATGAATCATTCCATGCCTTCGCCAGAACATGCGGGATTGCCAAGTATTAAAGGAACCGTTGATAAATGTGATTTTTGTCCTCATCAAATAGATAAAGGCGAATTACCTCATTGTGTAACAGCATGCCCAAATGGAGTATTCTATTTTGGAGATAAATATGAAGATACAGTCACTAATGGCGATGAAACAGTTCGGTTAAGTAAACTTTTAGAAGACAAAGCAGGCTATAGATTAATGGAAGAATTAAACACTCAACCAAGTGTTTATTATCTACCTCCAAATAATAGAACAGATGATTTTAAAGATGGATTAGAGAATTATAATGAGTTTCAATCTGTTAAAAAACAAGAAGAGTCATGAAAAAATATGAAACACTTTTAAAAGATTTAGCACCTCAAAAATTTAATAAATCAGGAGTACTTTGGGTTTCAGTTTTAGTTATCATTATACTAATTGGAATTATTGCCTATATAGATCAAATTATCAAAGGACAGGTAGTTACCAATATGCGAGACTATGCACTTTGGGGAATTTATATTTCAAATTTTGTGTTTTTTGTTGCCACAAGTTTTGTAGGTGCCATCGTTGTTGCCGTTTTACGATTAACAAAAAACGAATGGAGAACCCCATTAGTTAGAATTGCCGAAATTATCACTTTGGCTTGTATTATTATGGCAGGAATTACTATAATGATTGATATGGCAAGACCAGATAGACTCTTGAATCTGTTTCTTTACGCCAGAATGCAATCACCAATTACTTGGGATGTTATTATAATTCCAACAACCATTGTAATTAGTTTCTTATTGCTTTATTATCCATTACTTCCCGATTTAGCAATTCTTAAAAACTATTATAAAAAGGAACAACCAAAATTAAGTAAATGGTATGGCAGACTTTCTTTAAAATGGGAAGGGAATAAGAAACAAAAATCACTTCAAGAAAAATCAATTAAAATTATTGCATTACTTATTATCCCCGTTGGATTTATGTTGCAAACTATAGATGCTTGGTTGTTTTCTACCACGTACCGTATAGGGTGGGATAGTACAAATATGGGCGCTTATTTTATATCTGGTGCATTTGTAGCTGGTGTTGCAGCTTTAGTTGTTGTGGTTTATATTGTAAGAAGAACTAAAAAATTGGAGAATTATATCACTGATTTTCATTTTGATAAATTAGGAAAGCTATTAGCTTTAGCCTGTTTAATTTACTTGTATTTTAATATGAATGAATATTTAATTCCTGCTTATACACCTTCAAAAGGAGAGGAGATTCATTTAACCACATTATTCACGGGCAGTTATTCATACTTATTTTGGCTAGTCACTATTGTTGGATTAATCCTTCCAATATTCTTCTTAATTTTCAAAAAAGGAAGAAAGCCATTTCCGATATTTATTATTGGAGTAGTCGTCGTTATTGGCTCTTGGTGGAAACGTTATTTAATAATAACACCAACCTTATTACATCCATTTTTACCAATACAAGGAGTGCCAGAAACATGGCATCATTATTTTCCGAGTATGCACGAATGGTTAATTACCATTGCAACTTTAGCGATGGCTTTATTAATTATAACATTATTAGTAAGATACTTACCTGTTATTCCTATACAGAGAACTGCAGACGAACAGGCTTTGTTAGAAACCAATAAAAACGCAGCGTTATGAAAAATCATTTAACTTTTAAATCTATTTTTCTTGCTATCATTAGTGTGTTTGTATTTGCAACAAGTTTTCAAACTATAAATGCACAAAGTGTAAAAAAGAATAAATTAAGAATCAAGGGACAATACATTCATATAATGGATGGCCAAGCCTACTTAGACTTAAAAACAACTGCAAAAGTTGATAAGAAAAACATCAAAGTTTCAGATGCTGATTTATATGTTTTTAATGAATTAGAAGAAGGGAGTATAGAACTTGGTAAGGCAACTACCAACGCAAAAGGAGAAGCTATTTATATTTTTAAAGACTTAAATTTATTAAAAGCAGATTCTTCTTTTGTTTATAATTTATTGGTTTCATTTAAAGGAAATGATCATTTCAAAAAAGCCAAAAAAAGAATTAGTTTTAAAAAGGTGATTATTGAAGCTAAATTAATTTCAAAAGATAGTATCAATTATATTTCAGCTAAATTGTCGGATCCAATTACTAAGGAAGCAGTTGCGAGTACACCATTAACCATACAAGTACAACGATTATATGATCCATTAATTTTAGGTGAAGAGTTTAATGAAACTGATGAAAATGGTGAGATATTAATTCCTGTTGAAGATGGAATTCCGGGCATTGACGGAATTATTAATCTTGAAGTGGTGCTTAATGATAGTGATGATTACGGAACCATTAAAGCAATAGTAAAAGCTCCCATTGGAAAGGTAATTGTTGACGAATCTACTTTCGATCAAAGAACAATGTGGTCACCAAGAAATAAAACTCCCATATTCCTTTTGATAATTCCTAATTTATTAATTATAGGAATTTGGGGACTTATTATATATCTAATCATTAATTTATTTAAAATTTCTAAATCTAAAAACTAATAATTATGAAAACATTTAAAATTTTCACAATCATTGGAATTGTCGTATTTGCCATGCATTCCTTTTCAACTTTTGTTCAATAAAAATGGGAAGTTCCTGCAAAGTATGTTAATATGAAAAACCCTATTGACAAAAACACAGATAAAGGAATTGGGAAAACATTGTATTTTAAACATTGTAAATCTTGTTACCAGAAGGAAGGCTAAGGTGATAGTCCAAAAGCAAATGAACAAGAAGGTGATTTTGGAGATTTTTCTACCGAAAAATTTCAATCGCAAACCGACGGTGAATTATTCTATAAGACCACATTACTGGGAGAGACGATATGCCAAATTACGAGAAGAAAATGCCAGACGATGAAGATTGTTGGCTTATCGTAAACCATATGCGGACTTTAGCTGAATAATAGTTTTATTGTTTTAAAGGGCAAAGTCCTGTTATTGATTTTATGGGCTTTGTTTGTTTTGTATAGCAGGGAGGATTAAATCTATTTGTTTTATTTATTCTTAATTATTGAACTTAGAAATTAAGTATTATAATCAATAATTTTAATTATAAAATTAAATCTTATTATTAGGGTGAATTAATTTTATATAGTAACTTTACTTACATCTAAATTTATACCTAGTAAAATGAGAAGTACTTTATATCTCAAGCAAAAAATCAAAAAATCAAAAAAAGAAAAACTATTAATCTTATTATTAGTTGCCATTTTAAGTTTTCCATCTATAAGTTACTCTCAAGATATTATTGTGAAAAAAAATGGAGATTCTATTTATTCTAAAATAATTGAAATAGGATTAAATGAAATCTCATTTAAAAAAACCAATAATCTGGAAGGACCTAATTATAAAATTGCAAAAAAAGAAATATATAAATTAATTTTTGAAAATGGCACTTCAGAAATTTACGAACAACAAGAAAGTAAATTAGCCATAGAAGAATTAAAGAAAGCTATTGTTAATTTAATAAATGAATTTGGTTATTCATATGAAAATAATCGTAAGTATCAAGCTGAATTTGAAGGGAAGTATTTATTATTATCACCAGTAAAAAATAATTCAAAAAATAAATTTACTGTATCTACATATTATTTAGATTTTACAGATACATGTGTGTTTCATCCATTATCTCTCAGGTTTGATGATTCGTATATTAATATTTATGTACCTACATATATAAAAAAATCAAATGGTAAATATGTAATAAAAAAGGGGAAACATGGTTTCAATCATAAATTTGTAATAAAGGTTAAAGGTCATAATAATGGTAAAAAGCTACGTGATGCATTAATTAATTATAACAATTTTTTTATTGATGAAAATTAATACTAAATAAAAAACAGTTTCTATTTTTTTAAAGTAAGTTGTAACTGCTTTTGAGTAATTAATATCAAAGATGCGTCCACCGAAGCCCTAAGAGTAATTTTGATATTTATTGGAAACATTAAAAAGCCCTCTTTCGCTCTTTATAAAATCAGAGCTTCAGAGGGCGTAGGTGGAGCCGGGGAGATTCGAACTCCCGTCCAAACGTGCAATTATAACGCTTTCTACATGTTTAGTTTTTATTTAGATTTTCGTCAGATTGCCGGTCAAAAACTACCAACGCACCGCTTATCTTTACTTGAGTTTTACTGTTACATCAAAGTCCTATAACAGCTAGGTTTACTTTTACGAAGTCTCTATATCGATTGCCGTAAACCAAGGCTCTCGAGAGACTTCCTGCTTACCTACCTTGTAGGCCGAGGCATTATCCTACTATAATTCGGATTATGCAGCTAGGGCGTAGTTATTCTCGCCGTTTAAAAAAGTTTGAAATATGATATTTACGAGCTGTATCCCAGCGCTCGACATGCTTACATTACAATTAGACCCGCTGTCAAAACCAGTCGGCCCCAATAATTCCTGCAAAGGCAGGAATCTCTTTTTAAGAGTGTTCTTTCAAAGATCAATTAGCAAAAATTCCATCTTACCAAAGGAGTGCAAAGATATAATAATACTTGTATCTTTGGTCACCAAAATTACTTATTCAAAATTTATACCAAATGCCCATAAAATTCGCAATAATAAAAGAACGCAAGTCACCACCAGATCGTCGGGTAGTTTTTTCTCCAGAAAAGTGTCAAAAAGTCATTGAACAGTTTCCAGGAGCAGAAATTATTGTTGAAAAAAGTGATGTTCGGTTTTTTAAAGATGAAGCTTATGCTGAGGCTGGATTTGATGTAGTCGAGGACGTTTCAGATTGTGATGTATTGATTGGTGTTAAGGAAGTTCCAATTTCTGCATTGATTCCGAATAAAAAATATTTCTTTTTTAGCCATACTATCAAACACCAACCCTATAACAGAGATTTGTTACAAGCCATACTTCAGAATAAAATTGAATTGTATGATCACGAAACCATTGTAAAAGAAAACGGGGCAAGACTTATTGGTTTTGGTCGTTATGCTGGTTTAGTTGGTGCGTATAATACATTTAGAGCATTGGGCTTACGAGATTATTTATTTGAATTGCCCAAGGTTGAAAATCTTCACGATTTAGCTGAAATGAAACAAGAGTTGGATAAAATTAATCTTCCAGCCATAAAAATCGTGTTAACCGGAAGAGGAAAAGTTGCCAAAGGGGCTAAAGAAATTTTGGAACATTTAAAGATAAAGGAAGTTTCGGTTGAAAAATATCTATCTAATACTTATAAAAATGCCGTGTTTTGCGATATTGATATGGAAGATTATAATAAAAAAACAGACGGTACAAAATTCAATAAAAAAGAATTCTATAACGATCCATCGGGTTATGAAAGTGATTTTATGCGCTTCGCAAAAGTTACAGATTTATTTATAGCTGGTCATTTTTACGGAGAAGATGCACCCTTTTTATTTACTAGAGAAGATGCAAAACAACCCAGTTTTAAAATTAATTTAGTGGGCGACATTTCTTGTGATATTGATGGTCCGGTAGCTTCAACCATTAGACCTTCTACCATTGCTGACCCTTTTTATGGTTATGATGCCAAATCTGAAAAGGAAGTTGCCTATAATGCGAAAAATGCAATTACTGTAATGGCAGTTGATAATCTTCCTTGTGAATTACCAAAAGATGCTAGTGAAGGATTTGGGCGTATGTTTTTAAATCAAGTAATCCCTGCTTTCTTTAATAATGATAAAGAAGGAGTTTTAGAAAGAGCAAGAGTAACTACTCCTGAAGGTACTTTAACTCAGCGTTTTTCGTATTTACAGGACTATGTAGATGGTAATGATTAAATTCTCTTTAAAACAATCGCTTCTTTGGTTTGAATTTCTATAACTTGATTAAAAAAGTCCTTTAAGTCTAGGTATTGTTCAGAATGAAATCGAAATTCATTTAATTTAAAATTAAATCTCAAATTAATTTTTCCGTTTTTATGGCTATATAAAACGGTGCATTCACCTGCATCCCCTGCAAGATTAATTTTTTTGTTTTTTGGCAGTTCTACTACTTCATATTTGTTATTTAAATCTATGGTTAACATATAGATATTAGAAAAAGGATAGCCAAGTTCGACCATATAATTCCTTTCTTTTAATTTAAAGGGATTTTCAGAAAAATTGTTTTGTAAAAAATAAGGGTAAATAAAAAACTGATCTGCAATTTCTTCAGGAATAAAATTGACCTTGTATTTTTCTTTTATAGGTTTGTTTAAATCATCTTTATCTATAATTGCATATTCAGAAATTTCAAAATCGATTAACTTATTAGATTTAGAGTGTATGTAATCCTTTTCAGAATTTGCATTAATTTCTTCTCGCTTATACATTGCTTTGTAACCCGTATGAGTTTCGTTTACAATTCCTGTTATGGATTCGTCATCGTTGATAATTAATTGGGCGTTGATAAAATCAACATTTTTATTATGAGGCTCTATTGGAATCCAATAACTACTATTTTTAAAATCCATTACTCTACCTTTAAGGTTAAGTGCTCTATATGGGATGATACCAAAAGGAATATATTTTCCAGAAGCATCTAATATATAATCTGTTTCGTTTATTGAAAGAAAAACAAGCGTGTAATTAAAATCTGTAATAATAGGATATTTATCGTTTGGTAGTTTTTGGTTCCGAGTAGAAAGAAGCACAATTTTAGCATCTAAACTTGCAGCATTTAAAGCATTAATAAGCGATAGGTTTATTTCTGAACTTGAACCACTACCTTTTTCAAAAGCACTTTTAACTCTTGCTTCAGAAAAAACACCGGTATGACCATTCCAATTATAATGTTCTTGTATAAAAGTATAAATGGCCTTTGCTTTTTCTAAGTCATTTGTGATTGATAAAATATTTGCAGGTATTTTACTTTCAAAATATTTTTTTTGTTTGATTTGTTTTCCTAAATCTTTATCGGTTCTAAAAACTTTGTCTACGTCTTTCCAGTCTCTAGAGTATTTGGTTCTATAGCCTTTAAAATTGGTGTATTCTTGATATTCAAAATTAATTCTAGCTATATAATTTTTTTTAGAAAGCATATGTTTTTCTTCCTTAAATGCAGGAACATTTTTCATTGCATACGTTGCTACTTCACAATCTGCGTTATTTGCAATACCATCTACCCAAAAACAATCCTTTTTTAAAGAGACATCGTTTACATCTAATTTTTCATTACCTATTAATGCTCTACGGTAAATAAAATTTCCAGGAATTTCTGAAACAAATTCACTATAAATTTTTGGATATTCTCCTTGAAAATCCCAACCTCCAAAATTAAAAAAGAACTGGGTTTGTAATGTATATTCATATTCTAAAACACTACGATCTTTTATATTTGGAAAAGTAAAACGTTTTGAAGCCCAATTTTTTGTTTGATCTATATCGTAGTATGAACTCTCAGCTACAAAAGACTGTAGGTTTCCGTTATGAGTAACTGCTTTTAAGTCGGTTATTTTATCTTTGCTATTCTCGCTTTTATATAAATAAATATCTACTTGACCCCCTTTAAAATTTTGAGCATCAATAACTTTAATTTTCCGATGGACTTTTTTTAATAAATAAATATAATTGTTAATTATTTTAAATGAATTATGTCCTTTTTCATATAAAACAACTGCAGAAGCTTCAGGGTCTAATGAATAAGTTGACATAGCTAATTCTTTAGCAGAAGGTTTGCCAAATATTTCGGGAATTTGTTTTTGTGAAAAGCTTGAAAATGAAATAGAAATTACTACTAGAAAAATAATTAATTTAGAAAATGCCATAATTGATTTTGAAATAAGAGTTTAAAAGTACAAGAATAATACTTATAAAAAAAAAGCAATTAATTGTGTATTGAAACCAATTGGATGTAATAGAATCCATTACTGTCCGACAAAAGAGATAAGCCGCTTTGCTACCTGCCACGCCAGCAGGCGGGTTAGACACAAGACCCAAGACAGCTTTGTTACTAATTGATAAACAGTCTGGTTTTTTTTGTTATTTTGATTAATAACATCCTGATTCGCAAAATACGAATAGCAAGGTGTACTATCTTTATAATCTTATTAAAGCTTGATGTTGTTGGTTTTGAGTGATTTTTAATATTTTTAACTGGACAACACTATAATAGAATATTAAGAAAAAGGGGTGAAAACCCCTGTCATTTTTAGGAGTTTCACTAAACAATTAATTGCGGTATTATCTCATATTTACAGTGCTTAATTAATTGGGGAGTTAATGATAGCGATTATTTGAATTGAAGGGTTGTATTACAGCCCTTTTTTTTTGTGCTATATTTGAGAGATGAATCCTTCAGAAGAATACATACTAAACCAACCAGAACCGTATCGTACTGTTTTATTACACTTACAAGTTATTATTGAAACCACACTTCCTGAAGTTGAATTACTTTATAAATATAAAATCCCTTTTTATTATATTCATAAAAAACCTTTCTGTTATTTAAATGCTAGCCATAAAAAGCAATTTGTAGATCTTGGTTTTTGGAAAGGAAATCAAATAGATATTCATCAAAATCACCTCGTTACCGAAAACCGTAAAATGATGGCTTCATTACGGTACAAATCACTTAATAAAATAAACGATAAAATACTTATAGAGGTGTTGAAAAGAGCAGCTTCTTTTTATTAATATCTTATGAAGTTTTGTGTTTCTAATGATAAATAAAGTCTGGTTGTTACACAGAGAACAAAGTCAATAATCTATCCTAAATATACTCCCTTTAGTGTTGGGGAGAAAAAAGTCTTAACAACTTAATGGTTTTAAAAAAAAGTAGAAAGGCACTCATTCGTGATAATTGTTTTATACAATCAATTCCAGCAAACATTCGTGATAATTAGTGAAATTCGTGTCTATTTATTTTACAGAAATTTCTTAATACCTTAATGGTTCAAAAACAGTTTCTTTATATTAAAGAGCGTTTACCGTTTTTCTAATAGCAACTAAATCGGTCAATAGTTTTTCTAAATAATGAATGTCCAACATATTAGCACCATCACTTTTTGCATTTGCAGGGTCAAAGTGAGTTTCTAAAAATAACCCGTCCACACCAGCGGCAACTCCAGCACGAGCCAAAGTGCCAATCATATCGGGTCTTCCTCCAGTAACTCCGCTCGATTGATTGGGTTGTTGAAGACTATGAGTAATATCTAAAATAGTAGGAGCAAACTGTTGCATCGTTGGGATTCCGCGATAATCTACAATCATATCTTGGTAGCCAAACATCGTTCCACGATCGGTAATAGTTACTTGGTTGTTTCCACTATCTTGAACTTTTTTAACTGCGTGTTGCATACTTTCGGGACTCATAAATTGTCCTTTTTTAAGATTGACCACTTTTCCTGTTTTTGCTGCGGCAACTACCAAATCTGTTTGACGAACTAAAAATGCAGGGATTTGTAAAACATCAACATATTTTGCAGCTAAAGCAGCATCACTTACTTCGTGAATATCTGTTACGGTAGGTACATCAAATGTTTCAGAAACTTTTTTTAAGATTTCTAAGGCTTTAACATCACCAATTCCTGTAAAACTATCAATTCGGCTTCGGTTGGCTTTTTTAAAACTTCCTTTAAAAATAAAAGGAATTTCAAGTCTGTTGGTAATTGCCAGAATTTTTTCAGCAATAACCATCGCCATTTCTTCGCTTTCAATAGCACAAGGACCAGCTAGTAAAAAGAAATTATTTGATTTGGTGTGTTTTATCTTCGGAATTAAATCTAAGTTCATAACAGTACATTTTTTCAGAAGCAAAGATAGTGAAATACTGTTCTTAATTTGAGTTTAATAAATAGGCTAATTTATTTTTTAATTATTTTGTAGGTATTAATGTTGCCGTCTTTATCAATAAGTTTAACAAAATATATTCCTGTTTCTAGTTTTGAGAAATCTATTTCGTTAAAATGATTTTGACTGAATATTTTTTTGCCTAACACATTGAAAACTTTTATATTCTCTAATTCTAAATTAGATAAAATTGAAACGGTATTGTTTGTCGGATTTGGATATAAAATTGCTGTTTGTTTAGTGTTATCATTAATCCCTAAAACGCCGTTTTCGTACCAAGCGATTTTATAATCACTAGATGAAGCAGAAATAACATCTAACAATCCGTCATTGTTTATATCTCCTGCATTTGCTTCATATACTCTTTCTACTTGAGTGGTTATTATTTGTTCAGAGGTAAATAAACCTGCGCCATCTGTATTTTTATACCATGAAATTTTAGAATTTACATCATCATAATGAGCGGCAAGTACATCTTGGTCACCATCATTATCCAAGTCAAAAGCCCTTAAAGAACCCGCTGCAGTATATTGATTGGATATATGAACAGGTGTGTCAAATAACCCTTGATTGTCCAAATTTTCTATCCAATAAATATTTAAATCAAGAACATCAATATCTTCAAAAGCAGAGTCAAAAAGAATATCTATTTTCCCATCGTTATTTATATCAACGGGCACAATTGAATTAATAGCTGTCCAACCAGAAAAATATGCAAATTGATAAATCTCTTTAGAAGTGTCAAAATCACCCAATCCATCTAAATTTTCGTACCAAATTAAAGTTGCTGGACCATTATTAAAGGCGCTAATTATGTCTTGGTCGCCATCATTATCTAGGTCGAAGATTGACAATCCGGTTAAAAATTCAGAATCAATATCGATAATCGTTCCAGAATTAAAAGTTCCCTGGCCATCAGTGTTTTCAAACCAAATAAGACCTTCCTGAAATATAATAGCTAATACATCTTGGTCGCCGTCACCATCCATATCATTTGCATTAATAAAATAAGGGTAATTTGAATTTGAAATAATATTTTTTGCTCCGAAGTTACCCAGATTGTCTAGATTTTCTATTCAAGCAATTTCATTTAAATTTGTTTTAAACAAGATGTCTTTTTTTCCATCGCCATTAATGTCAAAAAGTTCTATTCCTTCAATAGCAAGTACATCATTATTAATTATTATTTCTGAAGAAAAATTTCCAGCTCCGTCTTGATTTTTATACCAAACAATTTTACCTTCAGAAAACATAGCAGAAACTACATCAATTAAACCATCGTTATCAACGTCATAAGGAATTGCAAATTTTGCGTAATTGGTGTCAATACTAATTATTTGCTGAGGTCCAAATTGAGCAAGAATTAAATAACTGTTAAATAGAAAAAGAATGCTGAATAAAAAGAATTTCATGAATAATGTTTTAATGATTATAAAGATACGAGAAAGATAATAAATATAAAAATGGTATAATCTAATTTAGTATCTTAATTAATACTACTTTTGCACCCTCTAAAAAAGATAGCAGTATGAACCAATCTTGTTATAGTTATTATCAATAGAGAAAATTATTTTAGCGAACACATATGTTACCGCTGAAAATAAAATATAAACATATGAAAATCAAAAACATCGCAATTATTGCTCACGTAGATCACGGAAAGACCACTTTGGTAGATAAAATTATGCACCACTGTAGTTTGTTTCGTGAAAATGAACATAAAGGAGAATTGATTCTTGATAGCAATGATTTAGAACGTGAAAGAGGAATTACCATTACCTCAAAAAACGTTTCGGTAGTTTATAAAGGTGTTAAAATTAATATTATCGATACTCCTGGTCACGCCGATTTTGGTGGAGAAGTAGAGCGAGTATTAAATATGGCCGATGGTGTTTTATTGTTAGTAGATGCTTTTGAAGGGCCAATGCCACAAACTCGTTTTGTATTACAAAAAGCTATAGATTTAGGGTTAAAACCTTGTGTGGTTATTAATAAAGTAGATAAAGAAAATTGTACTCCAGACGACGTTCACGAAGCAGTTTTCGATTTGATGTATGAATTAGGAGCAGAAGAATGGCAATTAGATTTTCCAACTGTTTATGGTTCTGCAAAGCATAACTGGATGAGTGATGATTGGCAAGATGAAACCGATAATATCGAACCACTTTTAGATATGGTTTTAGCGCATGTTCCTTCTTTTGAAGTTAAAGAAGGAAATGTACAAATGCTTATAACCTCCTTAGATTATTCTTCATTTACAGGAAGAATCGCTATCGGAAGATTACATAGAGGCACGTTAAAAGAGAATATGCAAGTTACTTTAGTAAAGCGTGACGGAAGCATTGTAAAAACAAAAATTAAAGAACTACATACTTTTGAAGGCTTAGGTCGTTTAAAAGTATCTGAAGTTCATGCAGGAGATATTTGTGCTCTAGTTGGTATTGAAGGTTTTGAAATTGGAGATTCAATATGTGATATTGAAAACCCAGAGAGCCTAGCTACAATTGCAATCGATGAGCCAACCATGAGTATGTTGTTTACGATTAACGATTCGCCTTTCTTCGGAAAAGATGGAAAGTTTGTAACTTCTCGTCATATTAAAGATCGTTTAGCTCGCGAATTAGAAAAGAATTTAGCTTTACGTGTGGAGCCAACTGGAAGTGCTGATAAATTTATGGTTTTCGGCCGTGGAGTTCTTCACTTATCAGTTTTAATTGAAACAATGCGTAGAGAAGGTTATGAACTTCAAATTGGTCAGCCACAAGTAATCATCAAAGAAATTGATGGTGTTAAATGTGAACCAGTTGAAGAATTAACCATCGATTTACCAGAAAATGTTAGTGGTAGAGCGATTGATATGGTAACGATTCGTAAAGGTGAAATGCAAAGCATGGAAGCCAAAGGTGAACGTATGGTTTGTACTTTTATCGTTCCTTCAAGAGGAATTATCGGACTTAGAAATCAGCTATTAACTGCAACTGCAGGTGAAGCGATTATGACACACCGTTTCTTCGAATATCAGCCTTTTAAAGGTGGAATTCCAGAAAGACAAAACGGAAGTTTAGTTTCTATGGAAAATGGAAAAGCAATTCCTTATTCTATCGATAAATTACAAGATAGAGGTCGCTTTTTTGTATCTCCAGGAGAAGATATTTACGAAGGGCAAGTAATTGGAGAGAATACACGTCAAGATGATATGGTAGTAAATATTACCAAAACTAAAAAGATGAGTAATGTACGTTCGTCAGGTGCAGATGATAAAGCGAAAATTGTTCCTGCTCTAAAATTCTCGTTAGAAGAAGCGTTGGAATATATTCAAAAAGATGAGTATGTTGAGGTAACACCAAAGCATTTACGATTGCGTAAAGTCTATTTAAAAGAAGTAGATCGTAAGCGAAATAAATTATAACCTAAGTTAGATTATAATTATTTAAGTTTTATATAAATAAATCTTCAAGAGTATAAACTTTTGGAGATTTATTTTTTTAAACCCAATATGCTAAAAAATAAACTAAACAAGATAATCTGAACACCTAGTAATAAACTTGTAATTGCAGGAATTACAATCCGCAATGTTTTAGAATTGGTAATATCTCCAAAATTAATATTCTGCCAATAACTGTAAGCTGTAAAACTTAATATAAGTCCGGTTAAAATTAAAAACCCTCCTACAAGTAGCCCTTTTTCAAGGTTGATAAATTTAAACTGCTTATCGTATTTTTTAGATTTTGGAAGCAATCCATTCTCAACAGTATATACTTTTGTTAATCCATAAAAAAGAATAAATTGAAACCCAATTAATACTAACATAGATACAAACAAAAGTGTATGTACATCAAAAGTAATTGCACCTATTGTAATAGGTTTGTAAATAAGTATTACTGAAGCTATAAAACCAAGAATCATAATAAATAATCCAGGATAAAAGAATAACCAATTAGGGCTGTAAAGAAGTAAAAAGCGTAAATGTCTCCATCCGTCTTGCCAGGTGTTTAAATGAGGAGGCCTTGTTCTACCATCTTTTGAAAGTATTGTTGGGACTTCGGTAATCGAAAGATTTAATAGACTAGCTTTAACAACCATTTCTGAAGCAAACTCCATTCCAGTTGTTTTTAATTCCATTTTATTAAAAGCATCTTTACTAAAACCTCTTAAACCACAATGAAAATCACCAATTTTAATTTTATAAAATAGCTTCCCTAAAAAGGAAAGAACAGGGTTTCCTAAATATTTATGTAAAAACGGCATGGCACCTTTTTTAATTCCTCCCTTAAACCGATTGCCCATAACTAAATCGTATCCTTCTCTTAATTTAATAAGGTGTGGCATTAAATTATTAAAATCGTAGCTATCATCAGCATCGCCCATTATAATGTATTTTCCATTTGCAGCGTTAATTCCACCTCTAAGAGCACTACCATACCCTTTTTCAGCAACATCAATGACAGTTGCATTTAAATTAATTGCTATTTTTTGAGACCCATCAATACTTCCATTATCTGCAATAATAACTTCGCCATTAATAGTTTCTCTTTCAAAAAACGATTGAGCTTTTTTAATACAAGTTGCCAATGTTTCAGCTTCATTTAAGCAAGGCATTACAATAGAAAGTTCAGGGTTCATATTTTGGATTTAGTTTTTTTAATAACAATAAAAATAATTATAAATGCAAAAAAATAGTTATAGATTAAATATCTCATTATAGAATGACAAGCAATACCTACTATCATTGAGTTAGAGAATATTAATAATGAACCTAAAAAAAGCAAACCATTTTCTAATGTAAATTTTTTCAATGTTTTTAGTCCACTATAAATAAAAACTGATAAGAAGAAAAATAAAATATAAATAGAATAGAATCCATAAATAATTCCTGTAAAGTATATAGAAATCCATTCTTTAAAATTGTTTTTGATTAAAACAAGAAACATTTCTTTACAAGCTTTTTCGGTTAAAATTGAACTTAATTCAGATGCACCGTTTAAATCATTATAATAATTTTTACCTTGGGTATGAATATTTTGATTACATATTACAGGAAAGTTATCATGAAATACCATATACTTATCTAAGTAACTCCCATTTATTTTTGAAGTTAAAAGCCCTAAGCTGTCAATTCTGTTATGGGATAGAATAAATATATTTCGATGATGTTCATCTTTAATATCAATACTATCTGATAAATTTGAAGTAAATAATGGTAATGTAACTGCATTAACATAGGAGTAAGGTGATGTTATAAAATATCCATAGGCAATTTTTTTAAAAGTTCTTTCTATAGTACTTGTTATAAGAGGTAGTAGCAGCAATAAAATTAATAATTTAAGGTTTTGTTTTAGAAGAATATTTTTTTTAACTTTTAATATATAAAGAAATGCAACTATAAACGGAATGATAAAGAATTGCCCCCTCGTTAAATTTAATGCAACAACGGTAATCGAAATGAAATAAACTTTTTTTAAATTATTTCTGAATAAAAAGTCAATAATAAAAGAACTAAGTAATAAGTATAAAGGATATGAAAGACCTTCTGAAGCAAGATTGTTAATTAAGTTTATAGGAGAGAAAAGAGGAAATAATAAAAGTGATATAAAAATAATTTTAACCCAATAATTAAATTTTAAAAGAGAACTAACGTTTTTGAAAATAATAAAAATGGAAATAAAGCCAAAAAATAGTTGAAAAATAACAATATATAAACCGTAATTATCATTAAATAAAAATTTGAACCCTCTTATAAATAATATATACCCAGGGTATCGTTTAATGTTTGCAGATAGATAACCTAGTGTGTCATATGATACAATAGGAGGTTTTATTACTAAATAAATAAAAATAAAAAAGAATAGAATAGTGATTAAATAATTTTCTTTTGAATTATTTTTCATTTTTACTGAGAAATATTTTTGAATAGTGTACTAAAATAAAAATTATAATTAGATTTACGCAGCTTATAATTGTTTTTTTTTAGGAAAGAATATTAACAAAAACAAATGAATATTGTTTAGAGTGATCAAGTATACTAACGAACATAAAAAGGAGTGGGATAACTTTATCGCTACAGCAAAAAATGCAACCTTTTTATTCCAAAGAGATTTTATGGACTATCATAAAAATCGATTTGAAGATTTTTCGTTGATGGTTTATAAAGATGAAAAATTATACGCTTTATTACCTGCAAATAAAAGCAGAAATATAGTTATTTCGCATCAAGGTCTTACCTACGGAAGCTTTATACTTAATGAGTCTGCAAAATTATTAGATAGTTTTAAGGCTTTTAAAAAAGTGTTAGAATTTCTTAATAATAAAGGGATTGAAAAATTAGACATTCAAATAATTCCAACTTTTTATACTAATTTGCCTTCAGACGAATTAGAATACTTTTTATTTAAAGCCAATGCAAAATTGATTAAGCGTGATGTGATACTGCTAATAGATTACCAAAATAAGTTGAGGTTTAAAAAAAATAGACGAGAAGGAATAAATAAAGCGCTAAGAAATGATTTAATTATAAAAATCGACAATGATTTTGATGCCTTCTGGAAAGAAATTTTAATTCCAAACCTCTCAAAAAAACATAATTCTTCGCCTGTTCATACCTTAAAAGAAATAAAACTTTTAGCCACCCGTTTTCCTACTAATATAACTCAAGTAAATGTGTATAAAGATGATAAAATAGTGGCAGGAACTACTGTTTTCTTGACAAAAAATGTTGTTCATCCGCAATATGTTTCAGCCAATCAAGATAAAAACACCTTTGGAAGTCTTGACTTTTTATATGATTTTATAATTAATCATTTTAAAGAAGATAAAAAATATTTTAGCTTTAACACTTCAAGCGAGGACAACGGAAAATTATTAAAACAAGGCTTACTATTTTGGAAAGAAGGTTGCGGAGCAAGACCTCACGTTTTTAATAATTATGAAGTAAACACAAGGGTTTACAAAACACTTGAAATAAAAACAATATGATTCCTTTTTTAGATTTACATAAAATAAACAGTCGTTTTAAAACCGAATTTAAAAGTAGTTTTAATTTTTTTTTAGATTCAGGATATTATATTTTAGGGTCTAATGTTGCTGCTTTTGAAGATGAATTTGCTAATTATTGCGGAACAAAATATTGTATTGGCGTAGGAAACGGTTTAGATGCCTTGCGACTAATTTTAGAAGGCTATAAAATTTTAGGAAAACTAAAAGAAAACGATGAGGTTTTAGTAGCTTCAAATACTTATATCGCTACAATTATTGCAATAAAACAAGCAAATTTAATTCCTGTTTTGGTAGAAGCCGAAGCAAAAACATTTAATTTTAAAATAGAAAATTTAAAAGAAAAAATTACTTCAAAAACAAAAGCAATTATGCCAGTACATTTGTATGGGCAACTTTCGACAATGGGTGAAATTAATACAATTGCAAGAGAAAATAATTTATTAGTTATTGAAGATGCAGCACAAGCTCACGGAGCAAAAAATAATGACAAAAAACTTGCAGGAAATTTAGGCGATGCTGCGGGATTTAGCTTTTATCCTACAAAAAACTTAGGCTGTTTGGGCGATGGAGGAGCCGTTACCACAAACAATGAAGCTTTGGCAACCGTAATAAAAAAACTTAGAAATTACGGACAATCCTCAAAATATGTAAATGAATATATAGGTTTAAATTCTCGATTAGACGAAATACAGGCTGCATTTTTACGAGTAAAACTTCCTTTTTTAGACGAAGAAAACCAACGAAGAAGAGAAATTGCAACTCAGTATTTAGCAGAAATTAATAACAAAAAAATAATACTTCCTGCTTATAACGGAAGCAAAAATCATGTGTTTCATCAATTTGTGATACAGGTTTCAGATAGAGAAAAATTTATAAAATATATTTCAAAAAATGGTATCGGAACTTTAATACATTACCCAATTCCGCCACATAAACAGAAAGCACTCTTAGAGTATTCAAATTTAACGTTTCCTGTTACCGAAAAAATTCATAGTCAAGTTGTGAGTATTCCTATGAGTCCAATACTTACAAGTAAAGATGTAGAAAAAGTAATTTCGGTTTTAAATTCATTTTAATTTGAGAATTCCAAAATTTATACGAAAAAATTTATTGTTAAAGATGACCTCGCTTAATGCGGTTGTTATTGGTGTTCGGTTATTTGTGTCGCTTTTTATCCAACGTTTTTTAGCCGAAATGGTTGGCGAAGTAGGGATTTCAAAAATTGGTCAACTTCGTAATTTCACGGTATTGTTAACCTCTATTTCTTCGGGAGGAATTTTTAACGGAATTATTAAATATATTTCGGAGTTTAAGGAAGATAAAGAGCAATTACAAAAATTATTTTCAACGGTATTTGTGTTTGTTGTTGTTGGCTCTGTTTCGGCTTCATTAGTATTATTATTTGGAGCCAGTTTTATTAGCAATTATTTATTTGGCACAATAGATTTTAGTTATTTAATAAAACTCTTGGCGGTTGTGGTTCCGTTTATAGGAATTCAACGTGTATTTAATGGTGTTGTTCATGGATTGTCTAAGTATAAAAGTTTTGCAAAAATAGACTTAATTGGATATTTATTAGGTGCTGTTTTTTTGGTAGTTGCCTTATATAATTATAATATTGATGGGGTTTTAGTGGCAATAGCTTTAACGCCAATTATACAACTTGCCATATTGCTTTATATATTTTTTAATGTTTTAAAAGAATATATTGAGTTTTCCAAACTATCTTTTAAAATACCTTATAAAAAAGAATTATTAGCCTTTACATTAATGTCTCTTGTATCAACAGGATTATTAAGTTTTGTTGAAATTGATATTAGGACTATGATTAGAAATAAAATCACCGAAGCAGATTCGGGTATTTGGACTGCGATGACATTTATTTCTAAAAATTACATGGTGTTTTCGGCTTCTATTTTTACATTATATGTAGTTCCTAAATTTGCAAGTATTCATACAAAGCTAGGTTTCACAACAGAGTTAAAGATTATTTACAAAACATTATTACCTCTTTTTGGGATAGGAATGCTGCTAGTTTATTTTTTAAGAGATTATGTAATCTTAATTATTTACCCCGATTTTACAGCAATGGAACCATTATTTAAATGGCAATTAATGGCAGATTTTGCTCGTTTGGCAACCTTAATTTTAGGACATCAATTTATTGCAAAAAAGATGGTTCGTAATTTTATTTTTTCTGAAATCCTTTCCTTAGTATTGTATTATTTTTTAGCAAGGTATTTAGTGTTAGACTATGGAGTTGAAGGCGTTGTGATTGCACATTTAATTAGGTCTGTTGTCATGTTTGTGGTAATTTTCTATTTAGTGATGCGTTATTTTAGAAAACAAAGTGGTTTTGTAAAGCCTAATAGATATAAGATATAAAGACTTGTAGTTTCTGCAAATAGTGCTGTTTTTTGAAAAAGGTTTATTATTAAATTTCTACACTACAGTTCTTGAAATGAGGTTTAGCCAATACCATTATTTTATACTATAATTATAACCTATCTTTCGGGAATTAAATTAATAAAAAGTGTTTAAAGATAAAATTGTACAGTTATTTTTAAAATGGAGAAAAATAAAATTTTCTTTCTTTAGCAATAGTAGAAATATAACAGGAAATTTCACTAAGCATCAACCTGTTGTAATGCGAGGAAAGGGTACTATTATTATCGGGAATAATGTAAATATTGGGGTAATTAATTCGCCTTTTTTTTACAACGGTTATGGGTATGTTGAGGCAAGAAAGCAGCAGGCAGTAATCACATTTGGTGATAATATTCATATTAATAATAATTTTTCGGTAGTTTCAGAAAGAAAAATCACAATAAACAGTCATACATTAATAGGCTATAATTGTACTATTATTGATAGCAATTTTCATAACCTTACTATTGATAAAAGACTCGAAACCGACCCAAACCCCGAAGAAGTAATCATTAGCGAAAATGTATTTATAGGCAATAATGTTACTATTTTAAAAGGAGTTACTATTGGCAAAAATACTGTAGTTGCAAATGGTGCGATGGTTACTAAAAGTTGTCCGGAAAACGTTGTTATTGGCGGAGTTCCTGCTAAGGTGATTAGTAAATTATAATCAATTAAGCTCTATTTATTCCAAGCCAATATATATTTCTCAGCAATTTTCAAGTAATTATGCTCTGCCTCAATAAAAACCCTTGCATTTTTACCAATTTCGGTAATTTTCCCTGGATTTAAAATCAACCATTCTAATTTTTCTGCAATCGCATTTGCATCTGGCAAGGCATTAATGGCAACGGTATTTTCCTCTAAATTATAAAAATCTAACCATTCTTGCTCAGCACCCGTAAAAACCACTTTTCCTTTTGCCATTGCCTCAAGTGCATTATAGCCTTGATCGTAGGCAAGTACTTGGTCTAAAACAATATGAGCCGAGTTATAGGTTTCAATATATTGAGCGTAGGGCAGATTTTCAACTATTTTCAGTTCAATTTTTTTAGGATATTTTTTCTGAATTAGTTGCAAGGCTTCTTCAAAATAATCACTTCCTTTTTTATAATAATTTGCCCTATTTATTCCGTGAAAAATAATAATTTTATCTGAAACAGAAAGTGCTTCAAATTTTAACTTTTCCGTATTTATTGGGTTGGCAATAAGCCCTAAATATTTTGGATGTCCAATTAAAGGAATATGATAATCTAAATCTGAAGCAATCACACCTGCTACATTCTTAAAAACAAACTCGTGAAGTTTTCTATAGTTGGGTTGCAGGTATTTTAAAATTGCATCAAAACTTTTTTCTGAAGCTTTTTTATTAAAAAAAGGTTCGAGAATTGAATATCTTGGCTTCTTATCAAACGAATGTTTTACGCTTATATAATCTGTTCCGCAGGAAAGTAAAAAAAGTTTTTTGTTATTGTTTTTTAAAAATAAAATAATCTCTTTTTCATATTTTGGTAAAATACCAAGAGGGCTTTCGTTAATAAGTTGTACTACATCAAAGTTTTTTAACTTTTCTTGATGCGAAAAAAATTGATTTTTTAACGAAATAGAAGTAATATCTACCTTTAGTAACTTAAAAAATAAAACCTTTAATTTTTTAGAAATTCCTTGATTGTATTTTCTATGTAGCTTAATGTCAACAGGATAATTTTTAAAATAATCGCCAGTTGCAATAATTGTAACTTTATTTCCTAAAGACTCTAACCCTTCTTTTAAAGAATTGTGCAACCTACTATATTCACCAACCAATAAAATTTTCATAAATAGCCTATCTTTACAAAGATAATTTCAAAAGTAGTATAAATAAATGATTAGTTCTTCTAAAGAGAAACAAATTAAAGTATGCTTGGTGGCAATTTCCTTGTCTGGCGGTGGCGCAGAAAGATCCACAGCCTTGCTATCAAAAATGTTAAGCAATCAAGGCTTTGATGTACATTTGGCATTAATTAAAAATAGTATTGATTATGAGTATCAAGCAAAACTTTACCTCATAGGAAACAGTAAAAAAGAACGAAGTTTTTACAATAAAGCAATAGGTTTATTAAAATTTAGGAACTACCTAAAAACGAATCAATTTGATTTTATCATCGATAATCGAACACGACCAGTAGCTTTAAAAGAAAGTATTTACAGCGGTTATGTCTATAGAAATTTTAAGGTGATTTTTGTAGTAAGAAGTTATCATTTAGAAAATTATTTTCCGAATCAGAAATGGATGGCTTCAAAATTAGTGAAAAAAGCACATCATTTTATTGGGGTTTCAAAAGCAATTTCTGAAAGAATTAATAAACAATACCATACCAACAAAGCAAGCTATATTTATAATCCTGCTTCAATTAAAGAATTTGAAAAGCTTTCTTTAGAAAAAGTCGAAAAAATTGAAAGTTTAAACAAACCCTACATTATATCTATGGGAAGATTAGACGAATATGTGAAGAATTTTTCATTGTTGATTGAAGCTTATAAAAAATCTAAATTACCAGAAAATAATATACTTTTAAAAATAATAGGAAAAGGAGCAGATAAGGCATTAATTGAAGATAAGATAAAGCAATTAGATTTAGAAGAATATGTTGAGATTGTTCCTTTTGCAAACAATCCTTTTCCGTGGTTAAAAAACGCGTTATTTACGGTTCTTACCAGTAAATATGAAGGTTTTCCACGCATGTTAATAGAATCTTTAGCGGTTAAAACACCCGTTGTTTCTGTAGATTGTAAGAGCGGTCCTTCAGAAATTGTACAACATAAAAAAAACGGTTTGTTAATTGAAAACAACAATATAAATGCACTTGCAGATGCCATGAATAGCTTTATATTTAATTTAGATTTATACAAAACCTGTAAAGAAAATGCACAACATTCCATCTCGCATTTAAAAATAAATAAAATAGCAAAGCAATGGAAAGAATTACTAACCAAAAACTAATAAATGTGAATTCAAATTTAAAAAACATAGAACTTTTAGAAATACCAAAAATAGCTGACCCTCGTGGAAACCTTGCTGTGATTGAAAAAAATACAATTCCCTATAAAATTAAACGCGTATATTATTTATATGATGTGCCGAGCGACTCCTTTCGTGGAGGTCACGCACATAAAGAACAATTAGAGTTTTTAATTGCACTAAGCGGAAGTTTTGATGTGGTTTTGGACGATGGAAATTCAAAGAAAAAATTTACTTTAAATAAACCCAATAAAGGGCTTTTAATACCTATTAATATGTGGCGAGAATTAGAGAATTTTTCTTCGGGAGCAATTTGTTTGGTATTGTCCTCTGGTGAATTTGAGGAAGAAGATTATATTCGTGATTATGAGGAGTTTAAGTCACTTAAAGACACTGGAGCTTAATCCTAATTTTTCTAAATATAATTTTAGCTTCATTAATAAAAGAATAGTAAAACGACTCTGCTTTAATAGAAAACGCTGTTTTTTATTGAGATTAGCTAAATCAATTTTATTTAAATTTTCATAATACCCTTTTTTGTTTCCTTCTTTTATTGCAAGCAAACAAATCGAAAACCTGTTAAGGTCTATAAACCTTTTTAGTGCTTTATTGGTTTTTTCCGAATCTTCAAAAGCATTAAAATTTGTTTTTTCAGAAACACTTTTTGTTCTACGAGATAAACTGTTTTCTAGTATAACTATTTGAACGCAAACCCTTGAACTAAATACTACCGGAAATATCAAACCTAATCGTATAAAAAAATCTGTGTCTTGACCGCTTTTAATAAATGGGTTATAGTTGCCTATTTTTTTTATTGCTGAATTTGTAATAACTGCACTAGAGCTATTTATTATTGAACTAAGATAACTTGATTCAAAAAAATTTACTACCAAATCCTTTTGACTATTAATATTAATTGAATACTCTTTCTTAATTATATTTCCTTTTTTTAAAAATTCGCTATTAGTTGCAAAAATATTTTGCTCGGGATACTTATTAATAAGCCTATTCTGTTCTTCCAAATAAAAAGGAAACCAAATATCGTCTGCGTCTAAAAGTGCAATGTAGTTGCCTTTTGCTTTGGATATTACATAGTTTCTTCCAGCTCCAGCTCCTTGGTTTTTTTCTGAAAAATAACGAATTCGAGAATCATTAATTGCAAGAATTTCATCTTCACTTTTATCGGTAGAACCATCGTTTAACACGACAATCTCAAAATCTGTAAAAGTTTGATTTAATACGCTATTAATTGTCTTTGAAATGTATTTTTCTTTATTATAAACAGATATTACAACAGAAAATTTAGGCATTATTTTTTAGATTTTAATTCTATATAATAGTGTAATCTATACAAATCAAACCAAAACAGATTTGGATTGTTAGATTGAAAATTGCGTTCCATCATTTTTTTCATTTTAGAAATTATAAAACTAAAAACAGAAATCATCCTTACCTTCTTTAGTTTTAAATAACTTTTTTGAAGCGGCCGTAAATTATTCTTCAGTAAACCTTTTTTTTCAAGAAGATAAGTGGTTTTTACAGCCTCCAAAGCTTTGTTTATAAAAATAGTATTGCTTTCTAAACCTAAATGATAAACAGGATTATCAATATGTAAAACACTACAATTAACATCTTTCAAAAATTTTTGAAAGAGAATATCCATTCCATAATTATTATGAAGCATTTTATTGTTTATCTCGATAAACAAAGATTTTTGAATAAACAGACAACCTGAAATTATACTTTGATATTTTTTTTCTTCTCTATCTTGAACGGTCAAACTTTCTCTATTTTTCCCATATTTCCAACGCAAGATAAAATCATCTTCTGGCTTTTTATCTTGGTATATTATTCCTCCAACAATCAAATTATAATTTTCTACAATACGTTCAACAAACCTATCAATAAAATCCTCATATTTAGGCAAAACATCAGCATCTAAAAACAACAACCAATTGTATCTTGCTGTGTTTGCCAATAAATTTCTTGTAGCAGTTCTTCCTATGTTTTCTTTGTTTTCAGAATAAAAACAATATTTCATATTCTTAATTTCTTGATTTTTAAGAATACTACTTTTAGCAGTAGAAAAATCATCTATAACAATAATTTCAAACAATATATTTGTCTCCAAAACCTGTTTGTGTACTCGTTTAACCAAGTTAAGTACAGAATAATTATATGTAGGAATTAATATTGAAAGCATAAGATACGAGTTGCTAATTTACAATTTAATACACAGTAATTTTATATGTTTAAATTATATTTTTTACCTTTAGGGCATCTCTAAAAAAAATGCCAATGATTTTAAAATACACATTATTCTTTCTATTTATTATTGGGATGAGTTTTTCCTCACTATCTCAAAATGAAAGTTGGTTCTATATTAGAGCAAAAGATACCTTATTTAACCCAGAATTTAAAAAAGAAAACAACAAGTTACTATATATAGGTGACGACAGTAAGTTGAAAGCCGTATTAGATAATTTTACCATTTTTGAATTTAAAAAAACCTTTAGAAAAGCTAAGAAAACAAACCTGAAAAAAACATTTTTTGTAGTCTCAAATAACGATGAATTATTAAGCCATTTATTAAAAAGCGCATCACACCTTTTTGAACTTGGGGAATTAATACACGAAGAAGATAAAAAAATATTTGAACCTAACGACTACGGACTAACAAGTACAATAGGTGAAAATACAGGAATACAAGTAAATTTAGATTATTTTGATTTTATAGGACTTCCAGAAGCGTGGTACTACACAACAGGATCTAAAGATATGATTATTGGCATGTCAGACGCAAGTATAGACACTACAAACTTAGATTTTAAAGATAAAACAACCGTTATAAGACAATCAGGATTAGCAGGCGGTCACGGTATCACAACAACATCACTCGCTGCAGGACAAGGCAATAATGGATATGGAGTATTAGGTGCGTGCTACGATTGTAGTGTTTACGCAACAACTTACGGAGATTTTAGAAATTTAGATCAACTTTTAGAATTATCTCACTTAGGCGTAAAAGTTATAAATTGCAGTTGGGTAGGTTCTAGATATTATCAAACAGCACAAGATGTAATAAATGAAATGTTTAACAACGGTACTGTTATTGTCGCTTCCGCAGGAAATAGAGATTGGTCCAAAGCAAAAGGAACAAAAATATATTATCCAGCTTCTTATGACCATGTAATAGCTGTTGCATCTGTAATGCACCGTCATGAATCTGTTAATGACAATATTTTACTAAGTAAAAAAAGAAACTATTATGCAGCAAATATTAAAAATTATGTTGGCAGAACCGTAGGATTTAAAGATAAAGGCACATTAAAAAAACAGCATATTTGGCCAGTTTCTGTTACTACACTTAATAAACATGTAGATATTTTAGCACCATCTGTTGGACTGTTTAGATTTGCTAAGTTCACCCTATACGGGAAAACAGAATACACCGCCGAAGCATCATCATCAACATCACCCTTTGTTACAGGAACAATAGGTCTTATGTTATCATTATATCCTTGCCTTCCAATAGACGAAGTAGAAAGCATACTAAAAACAACAGCAACTAATATTGATGGTATTTATGCAAATAAACCCTATGCAGGTAACTATGGTGCAGGATCATTAAACGCAGGTAGAGCCGTAAAAATGATTTATAATTTATATACCGAAGGAGAAACCGCCACAATCGAAAATCAGAAATTCTCTCGATGGGATTTTAAACTAACTTCTCTTTCTGAAAAGGTACTCATACAAAACCAAGAATTTACAGAATCATCTACCTTAAACTTAACCGCAAAAAACAGTATCGTAATAGGGGAAAATACTGTTTTAAAACCCAATTATGAAGGCTCAATAATTCTTAAAATAGATCCAACTTTAAAAAAAGAATGCGACTTGGTTTTACGTGAAGGATTTCCTAATAATAAGTATTATTATCCTGAAAAGTAATGATAAACTACTGTAAGTAGCAGAGCCGATACGATAGAGGTAGCTGAGCGGAGCCGAAGCTAAACCGTTTTCTGTACCACTTCAAAAATCTGACTGTTATCACATTTTAAGGTTTTAGAAGGGTATTTTAATAACAAGGCATAATCGTGCGTTGCCATTAAAATGGTGTTACCTTGTTTGTTTATTTCTTGTAAAACCTCCATTACTTCCACGCTGGTTTGTGGGTCTAGATTTCCAGTTGGCTCATCGGCAAGAATAAGCTCTGGACTGTTTAATAGAGCTCTTGCTATAGCAATACGTTGTTGTTCTCCTCCCGAAAGCTGAAAAGGATACATCGTAGCTTTATTCATCATATCTACTTTTTCCAAAACTTCGTGGATTCTGTGATCCATATTTTTTTTGTTTTTCCAGCCAGTTGCTGTTAAAACAAAAGCTAAATTATCTTGTACCGTTCGGTCGTTTAACAATTTAAAATCTTGAAAAACAACTCCTAATTTTCTTCTTAAAAAAGGAATGTCTTTTTCTTTTAAATTAGGCAAATCGTAGCCAACAATTGCACCTTCACCACTTTTTAATGGTAAATCGCCATAAAGTGTTTTCATAAAACTACTCTTTCCAGTTCCTGTCTTACCTATTAAATAAACAAATTCACCTTTCTCAACAGAAACATTAACATTGGATAAAATTAATTTATCTCTTTGGTAAATCTCAGCGTTTTTTAAATATAATATGGGTTGGGACATTGCGAATTATGAAATAATAAATTATTTATTGTTAATAGATTACTGAATGATTTCTTTTTCAGAAATCGTGTCGATTAAACTTAATGTTATTTATTTTGTTTTCTCCTTCAACAAATCAATTTCTTTTTGTTGCTGAATGGTAAATAACGTCAGTTCTTCAATTTTCTCCAACAAAAGTAAGTTCATTTCTTTTAAAGATAATCCATTTTCTTCAATTTCTTTAGCGGAAGGGATTTTAGGTAAATGATTGTTTTCCTTTATAAAGGATTCAATTTCTTCTAAAGTCAGAAAAGTATAATCGGGATTTAATTCAGAGCTTCCATTGTAATAAGTTTCAAAAACATAATCGGGTGCAATCGCTCCTTTTAAATCTACGATGACTTCTTGTGTGTGGATTTTTCCTTTAACAGTTAATAATTCGTCGGGATTGTTAGTTCCTATTCCAATTTTATTGTTTTTACTATAGATGTTTTTAAGGTTACCTCGTTGGGCATTAACTGAAAATGCAAATAATATGGCGGTAAAAAAAAGTATGTTTTTCATAATGAATTGTTTGTGATTTTTTTCAACTTTAAAAATAAGCATTTTATTTATTAATAAAACTTTATGACCACATAAACATACTTATCAACTTTTTGTTGCGTTAGTATTTATGTTGATTGCCATATTTTCAAAAGAAGGAAGCATTATAAATAACAAATTTTCTATCTTAATAAGTAGTGAATAATTTATGAATACTTCCTTCTTTTATGCCTATTCTTCAATTACTAAAACAATATATTTATGCTTCAAAAAAATAGGATGTTAATGTTTCAGAAAACAATATATTTAGTTGCTTTTATTTTTATTTCGGCAGCTTCATATTCACAACAAACGGCTGTTTATACGAACGATTTAGTTGATTATAATAGAGCTTACGAACTTTATAATGACAATCAATTTTTAGCTGCTCAAACTTTATTTTCAGATGTAAAACAAAGCTCTTCAGAAGAAAATATAAAAAGTAATTGTGCCTATTACATCGCAAATAGTGCTATTAGATTGAATCAGCAAAATGCCGATAACTTAATGGAAAAATTTGTAGAAGATTATCCCACAAGCCTTAAACGGAACAGCGCCTATATTAATGTTGGGGATTATTATTTTGAAAACGGAAAATATTCATACGCTCGAAAATGGTACGATAAAGTAGATGAATATGGCTTAAACCCTTCAGAAAAAGAAACCTATTATTTTAATAACGGCTATGCTTACTTTAAAAATAAGCAATATGCAGATGCAAAAAAATATTTTAACCGCATTTCAACTTCCGAAAAATATGGAGCACAAGCAAAATATTATTTAGGATATATTGCCTACCAAGGCGATGATTATGAAGAAGCAAACCAGTTTTTTGAAGAAGTAAAAGACGAAGAAAGATACTCAAAAGATATGTCGTATTACCAAGCCGATATGAATTTTAAGCTGGGAAAATTTCAGAAAGCTATCGATTTGGGTTTGGAACAATATGATAGTTCGTCTCCAAAAGAAAAAAGTGAGCTTTCAAAAATAATAGGAGAGAGTTATTTTAATTTGGATAAATACGAAGATGCAATTCCTTATTTAAAGGAGTACAAGGGCAAAAAAGGAAAGTGGAATAACACCGATTATTATCTATTAGGCTACGCTTATTACAAGCAAGAAAATTATAAAAATGCTATTGGTGAATTCAATAAAATTATTGACGGAAACAACGCAGTTGCCCAGAACGCCTATTATCATTTAGCGGAATCCTATTTAAAATTAGACCAAAAACAACAAGCTTTAAATGCTTTTAAAAATGCTTCTGAAATGAATTTTAGCGCAGAAATTAAAGAAGATGCCTTACTTAATTATGCTAAATTGAGTTACCAAATCGGGAACAGTTATCAGAGTGCTCCAGAAGTATTGTTGTCGTTTATGCAAACTTATCCTAAAAATGAGAATAATGAAGAACTAAAAGACTTGTTAATCGACTCGTATATATCTTCCAAAAATTACCAAACTGCGATAGATTTATTAGAAAATAATAAATCGTTTCAAAACAAATTGGCCTATCAAAAAGTAACTTTTTATAGGGGTTTGGAATTATATAATGAAGGAAATTATCAAGAGGCAATTACTGTTTTTAATAAATCATTAAAAGAACCAAGAGATGCAACTTTTACAGCTCGTGCCACTTTTTGGAAAGCAGAATGTGATTATTTACTTTCAAATTTTGAAGAATCTTTAATTGGTTACAAACAATTTTTACAATTGCCAAACGCTTCTGAAACTCCTGAATATTCAAATATAGATTACAGTTTGGGTTATAATTATTTTAAGAAAAAAAACTATTCAGAAGCTATTAATTATTTTAAAAAGTATGTTTTAAATACTTTAAAAAGCACTTCTCAAAAACAAGATGCTTATGTGCGATTGGGTGATAGCTATTTTGTAACGAGTGAATATTGGCCAGCTATGGAAAACTATAATAGTGCTATTAAAGCTGGAACGGTAGATCAGGATTATGCACATTTTCAGAAAGCAATAAGCTACGGATTTGTAGATAGAACACCTCAAAAAATCGAAGAATTAAAGAGTTTTTCTAGTAAATTCCCGAAGTCAATGTATCGGGATGATGCCTATTATGAATTAGGAAATACTTACATATCGCAAGACAATTATTCTGAAGCAATGAAGGCGTATAATCAACTAATTAACAAATTGCCAAATAGTAGTTATATGGCAAAATCGTTGTTGAAAAAAGCTCTGATTTTTGAAAACACTGGAAAAAGTAACGAAGCATTAACCATTTTTAAAAGAGTAGCAAATGATTTTCCTTCTTCGGAAGAAGCCTTACAAGCTGTTTCGTCAGCAAAAATTATTTATATAGATCAAGGTAGGGTAAACGACTATGCCGAATGGGTAAACCAATTGGATTTTGTGAATATCGAAAATTCTGAAATAGACGATGCAACCTATCAAGCAGCAGAACATGCGTATTTAAAAAATAAATTAAGTTTAGCATCAACACGTTTTAATAGTTATTTGAAACAGTTTTACAACGGAAAGCATGCTTTAAAATCTCATTTTTATTTAGGTCAAATTTATTTTTCGGAAGAAAAAATGGAAGAAGCAATCATGCATTATAAATTTGTAGTAAATAAAGATCGCAACGAATTTACAGAGCAGGCTTTGGCGAGAATTTCCCAGTTATTTTTAGAGAAAGAAGACTATAAAACAGCGCTTCCCTATTTAATAAGATTAGAACAAGAAGCCGACTTTCCTCAGAATATTATTTTTGCTCAGTCCAACGCAATGAAAGCTAGTTACGAATTGGAAAAGTACCACGAATCTGTTGAGTTTGCTGATAAAGTTTTGCAAAACGAAAAGATAGACAATGCAATAAAAAGTGATGCACAAATTATTATTGCTCGTTCGGCTATGAAAACAGGTGACGAAAATAAAGCGAAAACTGCATACGCTGAGGTTACAAAAATTGCCACAGGAAAGTTAGCAGCAGAGGCTTTATATTACGATGCGTATTTTAAAAATAAATCGAAACAATTTGAAGCTTCCAATGAGAGTATTCAAGTTTTGGCAAAGGATTATTCTGGATATAAATACTATGGAGCAAAAGGATTGGTGTTAATGGCTAAAAACTTTTATAAGTTAGAAGATGCCTTTCAAGCAACCTATATTTTAGAAAGTGTTATCAGTAATTTTTCAGAATTTATAGATGTAGTAGAAGAAGCAGAAACAGAACTTTCTATCGTAAAAACAGAACAATCCAAAACCAACGATTCTATTGAAATTAAACAATAAAAAATCTAAACTTACCTATGAACAGTAAAAGTTTAAATAAATCAAATATAGTTCAAATGTGGTCTCCCCTTGAGGCGGTGTGCAGAGCTTGTCGAAGTAAGAGATTTTCGGTAGTTATACTATTATTCTTAGCTTCAATAACTCTTCAAGCCCAAGAAAATGAAAACCTTGGTACCGAAGTGGTGAATATTGTAAAACCTTATTCGCCAACTCTTTCTGATGCTTTTAAGATTAAGGAAACTCCAGTAATTAACGATTCATTAAATACAGATAAAAAAGAGGTAAAATACACTATATTTTCTGTTCCTGTGGCATCTACTTTTACACCAGCAAAAGGAAAAGCTACGGCTGTCGAAAAAGCAAAAAACACACATTTATACGATAATTATGCCACCTTAGGAGCCGGTAATTATTTGAATGTTTTGGCAGAATTATATAGTAATTTTGAAATTAGTAGAACCGACAATTTTGGAATTTACTTTAAACATAATTCATCTCAAGGAGGAATTGATGGATTGCGTTTAGACGATAAGTTTTACGATACCAAATTAGAAGGTAATTACAGTAGCCGACAAAAAGATATGTCCTATGGCATTAAAGCAGGAGTGGAGCATCAAATTTATAATTGGTATGGATTAAGTTCGTTTTATGCTGGGGCTTCCGATGAGGTAATTAATTCGATAGACTCGAAACATTCCTATTTTAGTGGCTTTGCAGAAGGATTATTAGAAATGGAAGATTCTTATTTTGAAAAAGCAACCGCAAGTATTCGATATTTAGGAGATAATTTTTCGTCATCTGAGTTTAACATAAAAGCAAACCCAGAATTTGGTTTTGATGTACTAGATTTTCCTGTGAACATTGGAGTTGATTTAGATTATTTAAACGGAAAATTTGATAGAGATTATTCCAATACTTCAGAATTGAAATATAGTTTTTTTAATTTAGGTTTAGCTCCATCGGTCGATTATCTAACCGAAGATTTATCGGTTTCAGTTGGTTTTGAAGCTGTGGTTTCGATGGATCCTGAAAATAGTGACACCAATTTTTATATCTATCCAAATGTAGAAGTTTCTTATCGTTTGGTGGACGAAATACTAATCGCTTATGGAGGAGTTGATGGAGGTTTGCAACAAAATACTTATTATGATTTTAAAGATGAAAATCCCTTTGTATCACCAACCTTATTAATTACTCCAACGCATCAACAGTATTACGGATTTGCAGGTTTAAAAGGAAAACTTACCAACACATTAGCCTATAACGTGAAGGCTTCCTATAGTAACGAAAAGGACAAAGCTTTATATACTGTAAATCATGAAAAGCAATTAGATCAAGCATTGGAAGGTTATGAATATGGAAATTCATTTTATGTTGTTTATGCAGATGTCTCCACCTTATCTGTTTTAGGTGAATTAAATTTAGAACTCTCCAAAAACTTTTCATTAGGAATAAATGGGACTTATAATAATTTTGATATGTCCAAACAACCAGAACCTTGGAACTTGCCTACAATTGAAGCTTCCGTGTTTTCAAGTTTTAATATCTCAGAAAAATTCTATGGTGGTGCTTCCTTGTTTTTTGTTGGTGAACGTAAGGACTTTTTTATTAGTGAGAATGAACCCTTTCCCTTTGGTGATTTGTTTTCTGAATTAATAATTTTAGACAGTTATATAGATGCTAATGCACATTTAGGATATCGATTTAATCAACAGCTTTCATTTTTTATAAAAGGAAGTAATTTGTTAGGAGATAATTATCAAAAATGGACAAATTATCCAGTTCAGGGAATTCAAATTTTAGGTGGTGCTTCTTATAAATTTGATTGGTAATTTTTTTATAACAATTAATTTTTTAAAGCTTCTAATTCAGTTTGATATCTTTTTATAGCATCTCTTAATTTAGCTGCAGTCATAAAATCAAGTTCTTTTGCAGCTTTTTCCATTGCTTTTCTAAGATCTCTAATTTTCTTTTCAAGCTGGGGTTTGCTTAAATATTCGTTTTCAGATTCTGCTGCTAGGTTTTCAAAAGCATCAAATGAATAAGCATTCGTTTTAGCTTTCGTAAGGGCATTTTCTAATGATTTTTTAATTGCAGTAGGAGTGATGTTGTGTTTGGTATTATAGGCTATTTGTTTTTCACGACGGTAATTGGTAGCATCAATAGTTGCTTGCATACTCTTTGTAATTCTGTCGGCGTACATAATTGCTTTTCCGTTGAGGTTACGCGCAGCACGACCTACCGTTTGTGTAAGTGATCTTGCTGAACGTAAAAAACCTTCTTTATCTGCATCTAAAATGGCAACTAAAGAAACTTCTGGTAAATCCAACCCTTCTCTTAATAGGTTCACTCCTACTAGAACATCAAAAATTCCCAAACGTAAATCTTGCATAATTTCTACCCGTTCCAAGGTATCCACATCACTATGAATATATTGACAACGTATCTGAATTCGTGACATATATTTGGTCAACTCTTCCGCCATACGTTTAGTCAATGTTGTCACCAAAACACGTTCGTCTTTTTCTACTCGCAATTGAATTTCTTCCAATAAATCATCTATCTGGTTCAAACTTGGTCGTACTTCAATTGGCGGATCCAACAATCCTGTAGGACGAATAATTTGCTCCACATAAACACCACCACTTTTTTCCAATTCATAATCCGCAGGAGTAGCACTGATGTAAATTACTTGGTTTTGCATCATCACAAATTCATCAAATTTCAGTGGGCGATTGTCCATAGCAGCTGGCAATCGGAAACCATATTCTACTAAATTTTCTTTTCTAGAACGATCACCTCCATACATTGCAGAAACCTGCGGAATAGAAACGTGACTTTCATCTACAATCATTAAATAATCATCTGGAAAAAAGTCTAATAAACAGAAAGGTCGTGTTCCTGGTTTTCGTTTGTCTAAATATCGTGAGTAGTTTTCGATTCCGCTGCAATAGCCTAATTCGCGTATCATTTCTAAATCGAAATTGGTACGTTCGTCCAGTCGTTTGGCTTCTAAATGTTTTCCTATTTCTTTGAAATATGCCAATTGTTTTGTTAAATCATCTTGAATATCTACAATAGCTTCTTGTAAAATATCTGGTGAAGTCACGAACATATTCGCAGGATAAATATTCAGCAATTCGTATTTTTCGATGACTTCATTTGTCTGAGCATTGAAAACTTCAATCTCTTCAATTTCATCTCCAAAAAAATGAATACGGAAAGCATCATCCGCATAACTCGGATACACATCTACCGTATCACCTTTTATTCGGAAACTTCCGTGATTAAAATCCGCTTCGGTACGAGAATACAAACTCTGCACTAATCTATGAAGCAGCTTTGTTCGTGAAATTATTTGCCCTTTTTGAAGCTTAATTATATTCTTTTGAAACTCCGTCGGATTTCCAATTCCATATAAGCAAGAAACCGAGGAAACCACTATAATATCACGCCTTCCGGAAAGTAGGGAAGAAGTTGTGCTTAATCGCATTTTCTCAATTTCTTCGTTGATAGAAAGATCTTTTTCTATATAAACACCACTGGAAGGAATGTAGGCTTCGGGTTGGTAATAATCGTAATAGGAAACAAAATATTCCACCGCATTATCTGGGAAAAACTGTTTGAACTCCGAGTATAATTGAGCTGCTAATGTTTTGTTATGCGCTAAAATTAAGGTTGGTTTTTCAACTTGTTCAATGACATTGGCAACCGTAAATGTTTTTCCTGACCCCGTAACACCCAATAAAGTTTGGTCGGTTTCACCAGAATTTATTCCCTTGACCAACTGTTTGATGGCTTGAGGCTGGTCGCCTGTGGGTTTAAAATCTGATACAATGTTGAATTTCATAGTGAAAAAATGAATTACAAAACTACGGAAATGAGACACGAATTATACGGATTCTCACGAATGTATTTTCTTAGTGATTAGATAACTCTAAGTCATCTAATCACTAGACCTAGTAGGTTTTTAAAACCTAGTAGGTCTTTCATAAGTTTATACTTACAAGGTTTTGGAAACCTTGCAGGATAAGAATATATAAATTTAAGATTTCTCTTCCTTGTTAAAATACACCAAATAATAGTACATCTGCTTTTCTTCGTCCCAACCTTTTTCTACAAACTTATCTGCACTTTCTGAGTTGATAAAGTCTAATTTAATCTGAATATGAGTATCCAAATTAATTACATTTTTAATTTTTTTACGAGCAGCAGTTACCGCAGTATTTGCAATTGGAAATTCGGTTAAATCTTCAATTTTGTATTTGGGAGCTTGTTCGGTTTTGTAATGTTTAAATTCTGGAATTAAATCTGGATTGTTAATTACTTCATTAATAAAAAGTGACTCTTCAAAATTGTCGTTTTTAGCAAAATGATTTACAGCACGGTTCATAAAAAGCACTTCTTCTTTCTTATCTTCAGCAGGAAGAACTACGTCTTTAGCGAAATCTTGACAGAATTTTAAATATTTTTTTGTATGAAAATTATCATCTTCAAAAGCATCAACTCCCAAGAAAGATTCTAACCAATAACGCGTGTCATACCGGTTACTATCTACAGATAAAATTTTATAACCTTCTTCTTTTTTGAAGTTAAATATTAATGCACCTTTATCTAATTTATTTAAACTTACTCCGTGTTGAAGGCTCGCGTCTAATTGATTGTTTTTTTCAGAAAACTGAAGAAAATCTTGTTTTATTTCAGATTTAAAAATTCCGATAGCATCTACTTTTTCGTTGTCTATTTGAACATTTTCAAAATGAACAATATATACTTCACCAGCTTTAATGTGTGGATGTAAAGATTGGTCATATAAATGTTTCGTAATGATTTTACTTTGCTCGTGAATGGTTTCAGGAACATCAAATATTTTAGTTGAAATATTGAATAACTCGTGAAATTCTAAATCAGATTCGTGAACAAATTGAAAGTAATTCTCTTCCTTTTCACGAAATGGTTTCAAGAAATATTCCTTTAAAAGCGGCGTTAATTCATCGTCTGCTTTATAAATTTCTTCCGAAAGAAAAATAGGTTCGTTGTTAATTTTATTTCCCACTCTATGTATAGAAAGAGAAGTTATGTGAGCACCGTATAAGTTAATCATTTGTTATGTTTTTTGTAGTGGTTTTTGACTGAAGACTGTTTATTGAAAACTGAAGGCTGAATTAATTCCAGTTTTCTTCAAAGTCAAGGTCATCGTAATTTTCGTGATCAAATTCATCAAAATTTTCTTCTTCATTTTCATCATCTCCTTCTGCTTTAAACTCTTTTTCTGGAGCTTCATCAGGAATTTCGCCGTGAGCAAACATTAAATTTGGATAGGTTTGATTTGGGTCTGCTTCCGCAGTATCTGCTAATTCAACAAAAAACGTCCACATACTTAAAAAATCGTACACATAAATCATTCGAGGTTGCTCTCTATATGTAATATCATCTATAGGAGTTTCGTTCATTATCCGAATGCTATCCATTTCTTCACTCATATCAAAAAGGGCAATTTCTTCGCCTTGTTCCCATTTTTCATTACTCTGGTAAAAGGAAGCCATTTCCTGTCCTTCAAATCCAAAAGCTTGCGTAATAGCATTGTGAAACTCTTCTAAAGTGTTTTCTGAATCAATTTCGATATCCCGAAAAACATCTTCTTTTGCGTCTAAAATTATTCTGAAACGATAAATCATAATTGGAAAATTAGTGTGCAAATATAGTTAAGACTTCTGAGTGATTAGTGAAGAGTTGATAAGTTTTTTGTTATTTACTGAAACGATGTAAAACAGCTGTCATTACTGCCAATAAGAAAAAAGCTACCACTTGATGAAGTACTCCTAAAATAACAGGAACTTGTAAGATTAAAGTAAAAACCCCCAATGTAAACTGAAGCAAAACAATACACAATAAGCCTTTTAATAACTTGTTTTCAAGTGAAGTAAGTGTTGTTTTTTTAGCTTTTATCCAAACCCAAACAATAAGCCCAACTACTATATACGCTAAATAACGATGTATAAATTGGACACCGCTTTTTCCTTCTACAAAGTTTCTCCAAAGAGGATTTTGTTCAATATAAACTGTTTCGTGAATTAATTTTCCATCACTCATTAGTGGCCAAAAATTATGAATAAATCCTGCGTCCAATCCCGCAACAAAAGCACCCCAAATTATTTGAATAACCAATATAACATAAGTAAATCGTATAAGATTTCTAAGAGATTTATTTACTTCTTTCTTTTCAGGAAATTTAATATCTAAAGCAATCCACAATGCAAAGCTAAAAGTGATAAAAGCTGTTGTTAAATGTAGTGCTAATCTATAATGGCTTACATCAGGGCGTTCTACCAAACCACTACTTACCATATACCAACCCAAAAATCCTTGAAATCCACCAAGAAAAAGAAGTATGATACTTTTTTTAATAGTAGCTTTGGTAAGTTGTTTTTTTAGTATAAAATAAAGAAATGGGATGATAAAAACCATTCCAATAAAACGTCCGATTACGCGATGCAACCATTCCCAAAAAAAAATATCTTTAAAATCTTGAAGATTAAAATGATTGTTTAGTTTCTGGTATTCTGGATATTGTTTGTATAAATCGAAAGCTTCTTGCCATTCCACTTCGTTCATTGGAGGAATGGTTCCTGAAATTAATTTGTAGTTTGAAATAGAAAGTCCAGAATGCGTTAATCTGGTAATTCCGCCCACCACAACCATAATAAAAATAAGTGCACATCCTGTAAGAAGCCAGTAGATTACTTTTTTATTGTCTTTCATAGTATTCTTTAGTTAGCTCAAACCAATTAATAGGTTTTTTATTTGGGGTGTTTTCTTCACCTGGGTAATAATCTACTTTGGTAATTCTGAATCCCATTTTTAATAAAACATTAGAAGATGTTTCGTTTTCTATTTCTGTAAACCCTATTATTTTTTTTAGATTAAGTTTTTCGAAACCAAATTTTAAAGACATTTTAGAAGATTCTGTAGCAATCCCTTTGCCCCAATATTCTGGTAAAAATCGATATCCTAAATCTGATTCGCCGTCTGCTTCAGGTAAATATTTAATTCCTGTAAATCCAATGAGTTTGTTATCTGGCTTGTAGATTACTGCCAACCTTCCGTAACCGTGTTCCTGATAATCTTTAAAAACCACATTCTCTAATAAGTTTTTGGCTTCCTCAACAGAATTAATCATTTCATCACCTGTATATTTTTGAACAATAGGATTAGAATTTAATTCAAACATAGCTTCTTTGTCACCTAACTGAAAAGGGCGAATTAACAAACGATCTGATTCTAATTTTACATCAATCATTTTTAACTATTTTAAGCCCTAACTCTTTTCCTTTTTGAAGCATAAAGTTTTTAGCATCTTTATATTCATTTGGTATTTTGCCTTCCAAAATGGCTTCTTTTATAGCATCTTTAATAATCCCTATTTCTCGGGAAGGCTTTAAATTAAAGGTTTTAATAATTTCTTCGCCTGAAATTGGTGGTTGAAAGTTGCGAATATGATCTCGTTCTTCTACTTCTATAATCTTGTCACGAACCTTTCTGAAATTTTCGTGGTATTTTCTGAATTTTGTAGGGTTTTTAGTCGTGATATCGGCTTCACAAAGTGTCATTAAATCGTCAATATTTTCGCCAGCATCAAAAACCAATCTTCTAACGGCACTGTCGGTAACGTCTGAAGCAATCACAATAGGACGAGAGCTCATAAATACCAATTTCTGAACGAATTTCATTTTCTCATTCAATGGCATTTTTAGTCTTTTAAAGAGCTTATAAACCATTTTTGAACCTACAAACTCGTGTCCGTGAAAAGTCCAACCTGCTTTTTTATCGAACTTTTTGGTAGGAGCTTTTCCTATATCGTGAAGCAAAGCAGCCCAGCGTAACCAAACGTTATCGGTGGTTTTTGCAATATTATCTACCACTTCTAAGGTATGCCAAAAATTATCTTTATGACGTTGCCCTTTTATTTCATCTACCCCTTTTAAATCGGAAAGTTCAGGTAAAATATAGGGTAATAAATTGGTTTTATTAAGAATTGTAAATCCGATAGAAGGTTTAGGTGAAGCTACTATTTTATGAAGCTCACCTACGATTCTTTCTGTGGAAATAATTTTTATTCTTTCAGCATTTTTGGTGATTGAATCGAATGATTTTTCTTCAATTTTAAATTGTAATTGCGTTGCAAATCGCACTGCTCGTAACATTCGTAAGGGATCATCACTAAAAGTAATATCAGGATTTAAAGGAGTACGAATGATTTTGTTTTTTAAATCTTCAGTTCCATTAAAAGGATCTAAAAGCTCTCCAAAAGTATCTTTATTTAAACTTATTGCCATTGCATTAATGGTAAAGTCTCTACGATTTTGATCGTCTTCTAAGGTGCCTTCTTCAACAGCAGGGTTTCTGCTATCTTCTTGATAAGATTCTTTTCTAGCACCAACAAATTCCAATTCAATTGAACCTGCTTTTAGCATTGCCGTTCCGTAGTTTTTAAAAACAGAAACTCTAGGTTTTCCAGGAAGTAATTGAGATACTTTTTCTGCGAGTTTAATTCCGCTACCAACCGCAACAATATCGATGTCTTTTGAATCTCCACGACTTAAAATATAATCACGAACATAGCCGCCAATTACATAACATTCCAAATTTAATTGAGAAGCAGCATTAGATACTGTTTTAAAAACTGGGTTTGATAAGGCGTTTATGTGTTTTTGATAAGCCACGAATTCACGAATGTTTTGTAGAAATTAAAATAATTAACTTAGCTTAATGTCAAGTCTTACTGTCTTATGTCTTTACGTCTTAAGTCTGTTTATTTTCGAATCACTTTAACCGAACCACTCGTTGTAATTTTAATAATTGAAGATGGTTTTGTTGTGGTGTTTTTACGGTTCAAATTTACAACATAGTCAACCCCTTCCAAAATTGCGTTATTAATTTCTTGAAAATTATTTGGCGCTGCTTTACCGCTTAAATTTGCTGAGGTTGAAACGATGGGTTTTTTAAATTTCCGTATTAATTTATTTGCAAACCCCTCTCTCACTACTCTAATAGCTAAAGAATTATCGTTGGCAATTAAATTTTCAGCAACGTGAAGTGGTCGGTCATAAATAATAGTTGTTGGAGTTACTGCATATTTAATAACATCGTAAATTACTTCTGGAACATCTTCGATGTATTGATTGAGCATTTTAAAATCATGAACTAAGCAAATCATTGCCTTGCTGTCTATTCGTTTTTTAAGTTCAAATATTTTTTGAACAGCTTCATAGTTAGTGGCATCACAGCCAATTCCCCAAACAGTATCGCTAGGGTAGAGAATAATTCCTCCTTTTTTTAGAACGTTAAGACAGTTGTTGATTTCGGTTTGCATTATTTAGTTTAAAAGATTAATTTCTTGTTTATGTTTTAAGGATTTTGTTAATGGTGCTTGGAGTAGTAATATGTAAAATAATTTCCAGTATTTGGGTTTTATTAAACTACTAAAAAAATACCTTATTTGTAAATAAGACAAAAGTATATAAAACGGAACGATTCCATTGTGTTTTCTAATTACATATAATAATGAAATTTTGAGTTCGATCTTTATGGCAACAGATTTTTTTGTGCTCGCTCCATGAAAGTGAATAAATTGTGCTTTTGGTACTAAAAACGCTGTTTTTCCTATTTTAAGAAGCCGTCTGCAAATATCTGTTTCTTCATAATAAAGAAAAATATTGGTATCGAAGCCACCAATTTTATTGAATTCTAAAGTATTAAAAAACATAAAACTACCTGCAATAAATTGTCCTTGTTTTGGGTTTTTGTATACTGTTTTTCTTTTTGGGTATTTTCTTGAATTAATTAGTTCTAAAAATTTTCTTCCAAAAAGTTCTCTTCCTAAAGATGCAAAATGATCAATGGTTGGTAAAAGTTTATTGTTTTCGGTAAATGCTTGTGGTCCACAAACACCAACATCGGTATTGTTGTCCATAAATTCTTTTAAAATAGATAAACAATCATTTTCTAATACAACATCATTATTAACAAATGCTAGGTATTTTGAAGTTGCTTTTTGAACACCCAACATATTTCCGCCTCCAAATCCAGTATTAATATTGCTCCTTAAAAGTTGTATTTCTACCTTATTTTGAATGGATTCAACATAAGTTTTTAATGTTTTATAGCTTTTTGTATTCGAGGCATTATCGACAATAATATATTGGCATTTAAGCGAAGTGTTTGTGTATTTTAATAAAGACTCTATACAATTAATGGTGTATTGTTCAGTGTGATAATTTATGATTATTATTGAAATGTCAAACATATTTATTCTTTCAAGTATTGATCAATACCTTTACGTATGTGGGTAATCATTTTTTCCTTAGCTATTCTTTCCATATTTTCATTAAAACCAACCTTACTTTTATCTTGTTCGTTATGATAAATATGATACACTATTGCTTTGTATTTTAATCTTTTTCCTTTTATTCCGTTGTTTATAAGTCGCTGAACCATTTCACTGTCATCAACTCCCCAGCCAATAAGTTCCTCATTAAAACCATTAATCTTAATAAAATCATCTTTCCAAAAAGACATATTACAACCTCTTAATTTTGATGATAAATTACTTTCTTTTTTATATCGATTTGCTAAAAATGGAATATGTAAAGTTCTACCTCTTTTTTTTATTCCTTTTGAAAAGAAATTAAAATTTATTTGTTTGTTTTTAAATAATGTTTTTAAGTATTGTTCTTGTATGTTTACCCTACTTCCATATAAATACACGTCTTTTTCTGCTAAAGAAAGATGATCTTTAATAAAATCTTTATGCATTATAATATCTCCATCGATTTCAATGATATAATTATTTTTTGAACTAGCAATTGCTTTATTCATAATGGTTGGCTTTCTATTATTTATATCTTCATGCCAAATGTGATGGAGAGGAACCGGAAAGTCTTTTTGGAATCTTTTAATTAAGTCGCTTGTTTCTTTTTTTGATCCATCGTCTGCTACAATTACTTCGTTTGGTAAAACTGACTGTTTTATTATACTTAATAATAATAACTCAAGTGCCTCAGGCCAATTATAGGTAGGAGTAATTAACGAACAAGATGGAAATTGCGACATTATATGTTTATTTTTTAGCAATTGTAGCATATTGTAAAAATCTAATATCTAATGCAGTGAATAAAAATAGGATATTATAAATCCAAGGTTTTATTGATTTTGAAGGGTTTATACCATGATGAGAAACTATTGTATATCCAGCATTATTGTACATTTTTTTAATGCTTTTTTTGGTGAAAAAACGAAGGTGAGTCCTGTCTAATATACCATGATCTTTATAATCCCAATCTTTATTAAAAATTAAACTCACCAGAACTTTATGGTACCTTATATTAGGAATAGAACTAATAATCACGCCATTATCTTTTAATTTAGATTTTAATCCTTTTAGAATTGAGTATGGGTCTATAAGATGTTCTAAAACATCATTTAAATAAATTACATCAAAATGATTTTCAGGTAAATTAACTAATACATCCTCTATAGCTCCTGTTAATACTTTATCAATTTTTTTTGAAGCAATAATAGCTTGGTCTTCCATATATTCCACTCCCCAAACCTTCGCATTGCATGTATTTTTAACAGACAAGGCAAATGAACCATCTGCACATCCAATATCCAATACTGTTTTGGCGTTTTTTGGAAGTAAAGACAACATTTCAGGTCTCAGGTTTTTAAAATATCCATCTTCCTTATTTTTATAATCCATATTTGTGTATAAGCTTAAAAATACAAACTTACAAAAACATACATTATATAATTGGTTATTGTATTTTGTTTCTTTTAATTTTAAGATGGTAATTAGTTTAGCCCCCTATAAGTTCGGAGTGATATTTTAAATTTCAAAGTAATACCTTAATAAAAACGATTTAATTCAGAAAGATGCTATTGATAATAAAATATCTTGGTGCTCTAATGGCGTAGATAAATATTTCTAATTTATTCTGAATGATATACTCCCAATGATTTTTTGAAATTTTTAAAAATAAATTTCCAGTAAGATGAGATGTAATTTAATATACTTTCTGTTTTCCATTTTGATTTTGGAATGCAATTAGCTTCAATAAATGACTGTTGCTCTTGTGATATTTTAAAATTTTTAAAAAATGTTGCTACATCAACATTACCAAAACCTGTAAATTCATTTACTTTATTTTCGTGATGTATTACAGAAGACCAAATCCTAACGCCCCTAATTTGTTTTACATTTTTTTCTTTTTTCCAATTTCGATGCGATACATTTTTAATGGTTTTTGGATTATCATTTTTTTCAAATAGAGAAATAAAAGGGTTGTATTGGTGTAGTTTTTTTCCAATTTTTATTGCAGATTGAGTTTGAATGGTATAACCATCCACAAAATCTAAAAGCATAAATTCTTGTTTGTTAAATTTATACTGAACTTCGTCAATAAAATTCTCGCTAATGCAATCATCGTTGTCAATACCAGTTGTTATAATATATTCTTCATCAAAATCTTTAATATATTTTTTGATCGAAGGCAAAAATAAATCCATACCATCAATAAATATTGGTTTAAAGTTTGACATTTTATTCTCTAATGATGAAATAACTTCTCGATAGGTATCCGAAGTTGAAGTGTCAAAAAAAACAATCCAGATAAAATTTTTATTTATTTGTGAAGCAACACTTGGAAAACAGTAATCGGTAAATAATTTGAATCGGTTTTTATGCCACTCTTCAGTTAAAACTGGAACGTTTTTTTTATTCGTAGTCCAATCTGTTTTTTTAAGATTAAAGCGTGTAATTAAAAAGTGCTGAAACATAATTATCAATAATTAACTAACCGTTATATTTGCAAAAATACATTTTTTAGAATGATATTGTTAATTGTTTTAAGTCTGCATAAATGAAAAATAAAGAATTCAAGGTTTTTAATAAAAACATTGATAAATTAAATATCGATTTAATATCTGATGCAATACTAAATTTTAAAAATTTAGAAGGTGGTTTTGGTGACAGAAATATTATTAAAAATATTGAAATTAATGGCTTGACTTTAAATATTAAAGCCTTTAAAATTCCTCACCTAATTAATAAAATTGCCTATTCTTTTTTTAGAAAATCTAAAGCCAACCGTTCTTTTGAGTATGCAAATACCTTATTAAAGTTTGAAGTTAAAACACCCAATCCCATTGCTTTTTTTGAATATAAAAAATTGGGTATTTTAAACAGGAGTTACTATATAAGTGAACAATTTAATTGCGATTTTACTTATAGAGAATTAATAAATGATGATAATTTTCCGAATCATGAAAAAATATTAAGAGAATTCACTCAATTTACATTTGGTCTTCACGAAAAAGGCATCAATTTTTTAGACCATTCTCCAGGAAATACATTAATTAAAAAGAATGAAGATACGAATGACTATAGTTTCTATTTAGTAGATTTGAATAGAATGAAGTTTCAGAAAATGACGTATGATGAAAGGATTAAAAACTTTGCAAAACTTACTTCAAAAAAAGAAATGGTACGAATAATGGCGAGCGAATATTCAAAATTAATTGGTGTTGAAGAATCAAAAGTATTTAGCGAAATGTGGAGGTTAACAGCAGCATTTCAGAAAAAATACCACGATAAAGTTGCTTTAAAACGTAAAATATTTTTTTGGAAAAAAGATAAAATACGCTAATTTTTAGGATGCCAAAGCCTATATAACTTAGTGTACTTATAATAGGTAACATTAAATTGTTCTTTACAAATAATAAATCCGTTTTTGCCATCTAAAAACCCACATCGAAAAAAATAAGATTTAATAAATGCCCAAGTAGGTCTAAATATTATTTTTAAATAGGTAGATTTAATTCCGAGTTTATAATATGCTTTTGAAGCAATATTCGAGAAATTTTCAACTTTTTGTTTATGTTCCTCATAATCTCTATAAATCCAATGTAGTAAATCGCCTTCTAACTTTCCAAGTTTTTTCCCGCTTTTAAGAGTGTAACTATCATGAGGATTTATTCCTCTCCATTCTCCACTCTCTTTTTTGAAAAGACGTAGTTTTTTATCGGGATACCAATCGGAATGTTTGATCCATTGTCCACAATAATTATTCAACCTCTTAGAATAATACCCATCATGATCCCAATGAGGTTTAACTTTTAATATGGATTCTTTTAACTCATTGGTTAAAGCTTCATCTCCATCTAAAGACAAAATATAATTATGAGAAGCTTGTTGAATGGCATAGTTTTTTTGCTCGATATACCCTTCAAATTTATGCTGAATAAAAGTAACATTATATTTATTACAAATAGCTTCTGTATTATCTGTTGAATAGGAATCTATCACAATAACTTCATCGGCAACTCCGACTAAAGAGGAAAGACATTTTTCTAAATGCTCTTCTTCATTATAGGTTATAATAACCGCAGATAACGGAAAAGTTTTATGATGTGAATAGATTTCATTGAAATTTGTTGGTATTAAACCATTACTATTTTCAGAAAAATTATACTCAAGAAAATCTTCTAATTTAGTTTTAAAATAAGAAGGTTTTAAATTTGGGTATAAAGCAATCGAACTTTCTTTAAGTTGTTTTGTTGTTTTATCTACAAATAATTCAGGTTGATAATCTTTTAAATGAACAGAATCATGAAGCTTTCCATCTTCAAATGTAGACCACATTTCTTTTTCAATCCACGGAGAAAAAATGATAAATGAAGGCTTATCTAATGCTTTTGCCATGTTAATCGCACCTCCATCGTTTCCAATAATAAAATCACAAGCATCCATAATGATGATAAACTCCCGGAGATTTCCCCCTAATAAATTAAAAAATATGTTTTTTTGAGTTTTCTTAGCACAATAATCATATACTTTTTGAGCCAATTCTAACTGATTTGGAATATAATTTAAAAGAATATTTACATCGATTTTATCTGAAACGTAATCAACCACCTTTGACATATATTCCAATGGAAAAGTTTTATTGGCACTACTACCAATGATAGAAATCATCACAGTTTTTTTATTTCTATCTAGCTTATATTCATCAAATAAATTGGATGCAAATTGTTTTTCTTCAGCAGTAACCGATAATTTCGGAACCACTTCAAACTCAATATTCAAATTTAAAGGATTGAGTAATGAAAGTCTTCGTTCTATAATTAAACCTACATTAGATTTTGGCTCATCAGATTGAGGGATGTTATGAGAATAAAGGAAAGTTCTTCCTATTTTTTTATAGGAAATTTTCATTGGAGCATTCGAAAACAATACAGTTAACCAACTTTCTAATTTAGAATAAGCATCAATAACTAAATCATATTTTTGCTTCCGAACATGGTAAATAAGTTTAAAAAACTCCAGTTTACTACGTCTGTGTTTCCGTTCAAATAAAATATAATTATCAACACTGGTATTTCCTTGTAAAACGGGCAACGTACTTTTATAGACCATATAATCTATCTGAGCATGGGGATATGCTTTCCGTAGGTTGTTACAAAGCAAGGTGCTTACCAACACATCGCCAATCATTTTTTGCTGAATTACAAGAATTTTCATTAAAAAGTTACGTGCTATTTATAAGGATTGAAAGATAAACTTTTTTTGTTTTTAATTTTGTGTTAAACCGCTACATTATATTCGCGAAGCGCATTATTAAGAGATGTTTTTTTGTTGGTACTTTCTTTACGTTTTCCAATAATTAAAGCACAAGGAACTTGAAAGTCTCCAGCCGGAAATGTCTTGGTATAACTACCAGGAATTACTACCGAACGTGCAGGAATCAACCCTTTAGTTTCAATAGGTTCAGAATGTGTAACATCAATTATTTTTGTAGATGCAGTAAGTACTACATTGGCTCCTAAAACAGCTTCGCTTTCTACCCGAACTCCTTCCACAACTATGCAACGAGAACCAATAAAGGCATTATCTTCAATAATTACTGGTGCGGCTTGTAAAGGTTCTAAAACACCACCAATTCCTACGCCACCGCTTAGATGAACACTTTTTCCAATTTGGGCACAACTACCAACAGTTGCCCAAGTATCGACCATAGTTCCTTCATCTACATAAGCGCCAATATTTACATAACTCGGCATTAAAATTACTCCTTTAGAAATATAAGCACCATGTCTGGCAACCGCATGAGGAACTACTCGAATTCCTTTTTCTTTATAACCTCTTTTTAACGGAATTTTATCATGATATTCAAAAATCCCAGCTTCCAAAACTTCCATTTTTTGAATTGGAAAATATAAAACTACTGCTTTTTTTACCCATTCATTAACTTGCCAACCATTATTTATTGGTGCTGCACAACGTAATTTCCCTTCATCCAGTAAATTTATTACTTCTCTTATTGCTTTTATTGTAACCGAATCTGTCAATAATGAACGGTCATTCCAAGCTTTTTCTATAATTTCTTGTAGTTGTTTCATATATTTATTTATATTTTTTAGCGGTAATATATACTATTCGCTACCTGCCACGCCAGCAGGCGGGTTAATAATTTCCTTGAATGATAAACTTTTTAATATGCTAGTTTCATATTTATTTAATAATTTCACAAAGATAGAAGTCACTTTTAATTAATCCCTTATTTTTGCGCAAAATATGGCACGAATTTTATCGATAGATTACGGGACTAAAAGAATAGGAATTGCTGTTACCGATGAGTTGCAAATGATTGCTTCGGGATTAACAACAGTTGCTTCCCATGAATTGTTTTCTTATCTGAAAAATTATTTTTCTGAAGAGAAAGTAGCATTAGTAATTATTGGTGAACCTAAACAGAAAGACGGAACGCATTCTAATATTGAAGTGGAGATTCAGAAGTTTATTCAGAGGTTTTCAGAAAGATTTCCTGATATGAAAACCGCAAGAATGGACGAACGTTTTACTAGTAAAATGGCATTTCAAACAATGATTGATAGTGGATTAAAAAAGAAACAACGTCAAAATAAAGCATTGATTGATGAAATTAGTGCAACCATAATATTACAAGACTATTTAAATTATAAAGTATGATATACCCTATTGTAGCCTACGGAGATCCCGTTTTACGAAAAATGGGAAAAGAGATTTCAAAAGATTTCCCAAAATTTAATGAAATCCTAGAAAATATGTTTGAAACTATGTACAATGCGCTCGGAATTGGGCTGGCTGCTCCCCAAGTTGGATTGCCAATTCGGCTTTTTATTGTAGATGCAACCCCTTTTGCCGATAATGAAGAATTATCAGAGGAAGAAAGAGAATTTTTAGCAGATTTTAAGCAAGTATTTATCAATGCAAAAATAATTAAAGAAACGGGAGATGAATGGGCTTTTAATGAAGGCTGTCTTAGTATTCCTGATGTAAGAGAAGATATTTTTAGAAATGAAAAGATAAAAATTGAATTTTACGATGAAAATTTTAAAAAACACAACAAGGAATTTAACGGTATTGTAGCAAGAATAATTCAGCATGAATACGATCATATTGAAGGTGTTTTGTTCACCGATAAACTATCTCCAATAAAAAAACGTTTGATTAAAGGAAAACTTTCAAATATTTCAAAAGGAAAAATACAAGTAGATTATCGAATGCGTTTTCCAGATATGAAAAAGAAACGTTAAACACTTGGAAAATTAATAAGAACCCAAGATATTTGCTCTTCAAAAAATCAAACTAATTACAACTTAAATTTAATATGAGTTTAGAAAAAATATTATCAATTTCAGGAAAACCAGGTTTGTACCAACTAGAAAACCAAACACGAAGTGGTTTTTTAGCAAAATCTTTAATTGATGGAAAAAAGATTAGCGTAAGTGCTAGAGAAAATGTAAGCTTACTTTCAGAAATTGCAATCTATACTTTAACCAAAGAATTGCCATTGCGTGAAGTTTTTACTAAAATTTCTAATAAAGAAAGTGGGGGAGAAGCAATAAGTCACAAATCTTCAAAAGACGAATTAGAAGAATATTTTTTCGAAGTCCTTCCAGATTACGATGAAGATCGTGTGTATGCAAGTGATATTAAAAAAATTGTTCAATGGTATAACCTATTAACTAAAAATGGAATTACCGATTTTTCGGAAGCAGAATCTGAAGAGAACACAAGTGAAGAAGAGTAAATTATGAGCTCTCGTAAGAACCAGTTAAAAGCTTTTGATCGTTTGCTTACCATTATGGATGAGCTTCGAACACAATGTCCTTGGGATAAAAAACAAACGCTGCAAACCCTACGTCATCTAACAATTGAAGAAACCTACGAATTAGGAGATGCTATTTTAGACAACAATTTAGAAGAAGTTAAAAAAGAACTGGGCGATTTATTATTGCACATAGTTTTTTATGCAAAAATTGGAAGCGAAACCAACGATTTTGATATTGCTGATGTTGCAAATTCAATTTGCGATAAGCTTATTTCTCGTCATCCTCATATTTATGGAGACGTAAAAGTTGCAGATGAAGCAGAAGTAAAAAGAAACTGGGAAACCCTAAAGTTAAAAGAAGGGAAATCGAGTGTTTTGGAAGGTGTTCCGAAATCGTTGCCAGCTCTAGTAAAAGCAAGCCGAATTCAAGAAAAGGTTGCTGGTGTAGGCTTTGATTGGGAAGAACCCCAACAAGTTTTTGAAAAATTAGAAGAGGAATTAGAAGAACTACAACACGAGATTAATGAGAATAATACCGATAAAATTGAAGCAGAATTTGGCGATGTACTTTTCTCAATGATTAATTACGGGAGATTCTTGAAAATTAGCCCAGAAAACGCTTTGGAACGTACCAATAAAAAATTCATTAAACGATTTCAATATTTAGAAATGAAGGCTAAAGAAATGGGTAAATCAATACAAGATATGACCTTAGCTGAAATGGATATTTATTGGGAAGAAGCTAAAAATATTTAGGTTAAACTGCTTTTTTTCAGTTATATATGTCGAATTTAAAACTGGAATTACTTATTAAGAGTTATTAAACTTACTTGACTTTCTAGTTTTTTTCAGCTACCTTTACAACACTATATGTCAGTCAATTATAGTAAACTGCTGATATACTTACGTTACCTGCAAGCTAAAAAAACTAACTGCATCAAAAAATGATAAACAGCTCAATTGAAAATAATCTTCTTGAATATGTCAGAAAAATTGACAATGAAGGTGTTTTTAATAAGCACAATGAAAAATTAGATGCAGAAGATTTTTTTATGCGTCTTTTTGAATTAATCTATGGTTGGGAAAATTTAGGCAACTTAAACTACACCGAAAAAAACTCAGCAGGAATAGATTTATATGAATTCAAAAAAGGAATTGCTATTCAAGTTACTGCCATTCAAAGTAAGGAAAAAGAAAAAATTGAAGGCTCAATTGAGAAGATAAAGAAACATCATAGTTCAAAAAATATCAATAAAATAATCTGCTTCTTTATAAGAGACAACAAAGCTTTAGACAATTTAAGCGAAAAGGAGTATTCTGTTAAATACAAAAAACAGATAGTCTTTAAAACTACCAAAATATTAATTGGCGATTTTAAAAAATTATCTCCAGAAAGAAGATTAAAAATTGAAGAAATTGTTAAGCAGGAATTGTCCCCCGAATTTAGTGGTTTAAATCAAGTATATAATTTTATTCCATTCAATGACCGACTAAAATCACAAGAATATATAACGCCTGATGAATCAATATACTTTTCATATTTTGAAAAAAAGAAGATTAAAGAAATTGCGTCATTATTCAATAAAAACAACACAAAGGAATACTCAATTCTTGGAAACCCTTGCAGTGGAAAATCAACTTTAGCGGAAGCCATTTATAAAAACTTTATTCCCCATTTCAGAAATAGAACATTTCATTTAGACTTATCAAGTCCAGAGATTAATGGAAATGATGTCCTTAAGGAAATTGGAAAATTATCTTTTTATCGTACTATACTAATAATTGATAACGTACACGATAATGTACAATTATTCAATAGAATTCATCAAAGAATAGCAAATTTTGATTGGGTTAAAGCAATTTACTTATCAAGGTATTACAATTCATTTCGAGAAGAAGACCAAACCTCAATTTTAAATGTTTTTAAAAATATCACACAGTTTAGGTATAACCCAAATCTTGATTTTGAAGAAAAGGTTTCAGGAATTATCGACAATCGAGTTTATTTTTTAAAAAAAGAATTTCCCGAATTTACTTGGTATAAAGGAGACTTTAAAACAGTCTTAAAAAATACAGATAGTAATTTATTAAAATTAAATATTGCATTTGAAACTTGGATTTCCTCAACCAAAAAAGGTAAAAACCTAAAATTAGACGAAATTAACAATGATAGTATTTATTCATACTTCTTTGATGCACACAAGTTAAGTGGATTAAACACAGAACTTCTGTTTTTATATTCTTATTTGTTCAGTCACGATATTTCATTTTTAAAAGTCAAAGGCAAAACCGAAGAGTTTGCAAAGCTCAAAGAGAAAGGGATTATAATAAACTACACTACAAGTGATTATTACTATTTCCCTCATAGAGATTATGCTAATCTAATTTATCAAACATTAAAAAAAGAAAAAGATTTAGAAACAGAGTATTTGATAGAATTACTCATTAACTATCTTGGCAATTACAAAACTGAATCAGAATTAAACCTAATTGAAATAATATTAAAATCATCTGTTTCAGGACAATTTAAAATTGTAAGAGCAATACTAAAAGAAGAAAAAGTTCTTGAACTAATTTCAAAAAAATTCAATGGCAATATTCGTATTTATGAAGTATTTGAATTACAAAAAATATTCTTCCACTCATTTGAATATTTGAATAACAAAACTCAATCAACTTATTACAACCTTTTTATAAAATACTACTCAAAAAATAAACTTGAACTTTATATCTCCAAAGACTATTCAGTGTATAGTAATTTACTTCAAATTGCTAATCAATTAAATTTAGAGTTAGGAGATATTATTAAAACTCTTCGAATTAACGAGCAGGCGAATACTAATTCTATTACAGAATTAACAATGAGAATTAGTAAAAAGAAAGCAACTCCAGAAACAGCAAGAAGAATACTAAACTCTTACCATTTCCCGGAATGGTTATCTATGATTGAAAAATTACCTACTCTTTCAAGAATCACAAACTCTTTATCAGAGTTAAACACTTCTCCTTTATCGAAAAAATTATTATTCGGTATTATTAATCAAATGAATATTGAACATCTTGTCAAAAAAAGTAAAAATTTAAAAACAGTTCAAATTGGAAAATCTATACGAGAATTAGAAAAAATAGACATTTCACTTGGTACTAATATTGCTAAAAAACTGCTTAACCAATTACCATTAAATATTAATACATCCCAATCAAACCTTTCAGATTTTTCCAAAAGCTTATCTGACTTATCTTCAATTGCTCCAGATTTAGTCAACATAGAATTAAAAAACAGTTTTGACAATGGAGAATTTTACAAACTTCTTGAACGTGAAAAAAGTATAAGCAACATTTCAGCAAGAATATTAGAATTAAATACCACAATTACCAATGGTAAAGAGGATTTTTATAAAATAACAAGTGAGTTTTTAACTTCTATAGAATTCAAAGAATTACTAAAAAATGAACGGAACATAAATAGTTTGCTAATATTCTATGAGCTAGTAAAAAAGAATGAAATCGAAATTGCTCAAAGCACAAAAAATGAACTTTCAGAAACAGCAAAAGAACAAATATTAAAGTGTGATTTTGACATTACAATATTATCAAACCCTAAATTATTAAATATTCCAGAGTTAAAGGAGAAAGTGAAAAATGAAATATCAGCTGAATTGCTAAATAAAATTTTGATTAGTTCAAAGTTTACTATTATGGAATCATTATTCCTTGTTTTGACAAGGGTTGACAAAGTTAAAACTATAAAAGCATTGAATATGGCAGATATAAACATCCTTTGTAATTCAATGTGCCACAAAGAGCTTAATATTAGTCAATCTACCGAAGTACTTAACAAAACCAAGAATAAAACATTTGTAAATGACAACTTGAATTCAAATCTTTTTTGCGGTAAACTTTTAGATAAGTATTTAACAATGCAACGAACAGACCAATATCAATACAATAGATTGAATTTCGGTGGTTTTATTAAAGCTTTTTCGTTTTCATTAAAAATTGACAAGAAGATAGCATTAAAGCATTTTGAACAAGATTTTCTCAAAAAACTAAAGTTGCCAAACAATAAGAATCTATCAATATCATCTCTTTTTCAATTCTTAAGAAGAATTGAAGAAATGACACAAAGCAAGTACAATAATGAAATTAGTGCCTTTCTAAAGCTTAATAGGACTAAATTCATTAATAACATCAAAAATGAAAATTTGGAGAAAACTACTTCGGGTTTAATGGAATTAAGTAAATGTGATTTTGATAATTATGTAGATGCATTTTTATATGATACACGAAATATAATATCAAAAAAATTAAGAGAGATTAAAGGAAATAAACGAATTGAAAAAAAGGTTTACGCAGATATAAGAATACTTGCTACGGGAAAATCAAAAATACTGTTGAATGAAATAAAAGCCAGCAGGTAACAATGTATAAAAATAATAGCTGAAATAGTAGTAAATTAAGCAGTTGTAGTCCGTTTCAACTTTATCGAAAATTGAAAGATTTGAGTTTCGAAATCGGCTACTATTCTTATACTTAACGTTGTACGCAAGCCCACAACAGAAAATCCTGACATCATAATTACATCAAAACAATAAAACTGAACAATATTTGTTTCTTATTTAGGAAACTTATGTATATTTGCAAAAAGGAATAACTCAATGAAGCCGAAATATAGGATTGAATTATTAAAAGATGCTGTTGATTTTCTAAATGCTTTAGATGAAAAAGCAAGAGAAAAGATTTATTACAACTTGAAAAAATCTCAAATTAGTAATGATAATGCTCTTTTTAAAAAACTGAATGATGAAATATGGGAGTTTAGAACTTTATATAAACGAACTCAATATAGACTTTTTGCTTTTTGGGATAAAACGGACAAAAAGGATACTCTTGTAATATCAACACACGGAATTGAAAAGAAAACACAAAAAACACCTAAAAAAGAAATCAATAAAGCGGAAAATTTAAGAAAACAATATTTTGACGAACTAAAAAAATAAGAATTATGAAAACTACAAGTTTAGACACATTAATAGACAAACACGTTGGAAAATTAGGAACTCAAAAAAGAGACAAATTTGAAAATGAATTACGACTAGATATATTAGGAGAAACTATTAAAAAAGCACGTAAAGAACGAAACCTAACACAAGAACAATTGGGAAAATTAGTTGGTGTAAAAAAGGCTCAAATATCAAAGATTGAAAATAACTTAAATGATGCGAGATTTGAAACCATATTGAAAGTTTTTAGAGCATTGAATGCAAAAATACACTTCAATGTGGAACTTGAAAATCAAACTGTTGAAATAGCATAGCCTGTGTACAACAACAAATATAGTTAATGCTGGCTAATTGCTTAATTCAAAGGTCTTTTTGTGTTTAAAAGTAAGTGCTAAACTCGAAGATTATTGTATTTTTATCCAGCACTAAGCATAGTGTGCCAAGAAACAACAGTCAGCAACGATAACTGTTGTATGCTATATCTAAGATGGTGGAATCTCGCTTTTAGTGAGACGAACCACCAAAGTCGTTGTATAGGCGATGGCTTTAAACCACCAAAAGGTGCTGTAATTAATAGTTATGGTACTGAGCGTTTTGGAAAAGTTAGTCCACGAGATTAGCAGGTAGGAATAAAGGAGT
>JAKITD010000072.1 GCA_021648265.1 Flavobacteriaceae bacterium
GAAGCATTAAAACAAGGTAATCATCAATCTTATCTTTGCGCTGAAGTCCTGCCATCCAAGTTCCTGTATATTCTGTGAAACTTCGACTACAGGATTTGCATTTGTAACGTTGAGAACCTTTGTCAATGCCAAATTTAACATACTTGGAATGCTTGCAATAAGGACAACAACCTTGCTTGTTATCTAATATATTACGTCTTGATGCTTGACTCTTTGGGATAGCAGTAATCACATCTGATAATAATTCTAATTCCCTCTGTAATTCATGCCTTTCAATTGAGGAAAGATTTGGTAAACTATGCTTTATTTCTTGTAAAGAAATAATATAAATATACGAATAATAGCTGAAATGAACTACCTCGACCCAAGGGTACGAGGTATCAAATAGGAATTCCTTTTTATTTCGACGCAAGCGTCGGGGAATTAAACCCTAAAAATGATTAAACTAGAGCCTAAAGAAACTACCAATGCACAAGTAGAACAAGCTATTGATATAAAAGCATCTGCTACAACAGATGGGGCAAATAATTACAACGATTTAGCAAATAACCTCACAAACCATAAAGCGGTGGTGATACAGAACAAGAAAGAGACCAGTAAAATTCTTCCTTGGGTTCATATAGCTATAAGCAACGCCAAAAGATTGCTGTTAGACGTACATCATTCCATTGGCGAGGAATATCTGCAAAGTTATCTCGATGAATTCTGCTATAAGTTTAACAGGAAGTACTTCAATTCTGTATTCGATAGAATGGTAACTAACTCTGTATCTTGCAAATGGGATGCAAATGTGTAATTAATCCGATAGTCATATAAAATTAATTGCTAGTGCGAGCCTACTTACGAATCCCGAGGCTTCGGGACTCGCGGATTTTCTATTCGGTTTATAATCCTTAAATTTAATACTTTTATAAAAAAGTAAACTTAAGTTATACATAAACGTCGATAAAGAACCTGCAATACAGGCAATTTACGTCTAAGCTTTACTTCAAATAATCAAAATTTGTATTAACAGTTGTAAATATAAATTAAGCTAAAGATTGCATTTTAACAAGATTATAATAAACACCTTTATTTTCAAGAAGCTCTTGATGTTTCCCTTGTTCTACAATCTTTCCTTTAGAAAGCACTACTATATTATCTGCTTTTTGTATCGTAGAAAGTCGATGGGCAATTACAATTGAAGTTCGGTTCTTCATCATATTTTCTAAAGCACTTTGTACCAATCGTTCACTTTCGGTATCTAGGGCTGAGGTAGCTTCGTCCAAAATCATAATTGGAGGATTTTTTAGAACAGCTCTAGCAATACTTAAGCGTTGTTTTTGACCACCACTTAATTTGTTTCCGCTATCACCAATGTTGGTTTCAATGCCGTTGGCTAAAGTTTCCACAAACTCCCAGGCATTGGCAACTTTTAAGGCATCTATAATTTCTTCATCGCTTGCATCTTCTTTGGCAACTAATAAGTTTCCTTTAATGGTATCATTAAATAATATGGAATCTTGTGTTACCAACCCTAATAGCTTCCGAAGAGAGTTTTGGGTTGTATTTTTAATATCCTCGCCGTCAATATTAATAGACCCTTTATTTACATCATAAAAACGAGTAATTAGATTGGCGATGGTGCTTTTTCCGCTTCCACTTTGACCTACCAATGCAACGGTATGACCTTTGGGAACTTGTAATGAAAAATCTTTTAACACCCACTGATCTTCATATTTAAATGAAATGTTATTGATGTCTATTTCTGAAGTAAAATCTTTTTTAACAGTTGCATTAGAAGCATCTTGAATGTTGGATTCGGTTTCTAAGATTTCAAGTACACGTTCTGCTGCGGCATTTCCTTTTTTAACCGAATAACTTGCCTTACTAATTGCTTTGGCAGGTGTTAGAATTTGGTAGGCAAGACTCATGTAGGTAATAAAAAGTCCCGCATTTAGTGATTTATCTGCCAAAACCATCTGTCCGCCATACCATAATAATATGCCTATCACGGTAATTCCAAGAAATTCACTGGTCGGTGAGGCTAAATTTTGGCGATTCATCAAAGAATTTGAAAATCTATAAAATCGATTGGTGGATTCTGCAAACTTATTGTAAAAAATATTTTCAGCAGTAAAGCCTTTAATGATTTTAAGTCCGCCCAAAGTTTCCTCTAAAGTAGAAAGGAAAAGACCTTGTTCTTTTTGAACTTTATCAGATTTACGTTTTAATGACTTTCCTATTAATGAAATTAAAAAGCCAGAAATAGGAATAAAAACAAAAACAAATAAAGTTAATTTAGGGCTTATAGCGAGCATTGTTAGTATAGTAAATACAATGGTTAGTGGCTCTCTTACAACAAGTTCTAGGATAGAGAGAAATGAATGTTGAATTTCTAAAACATCTGATGTTATTCTGGCAATAGTATCTCCCTTTCTTTTTTCTGAATAAAATGAAATAGGCAACACTAATGTTTTGTTGTATAAAGCATTTCTTAAATCTTTAAGCACCCCATTTCTTAAAAAAGTGATAGAGTACATTGCTAAATATCGAAACAAGTTTTTCAGGAAAAATAAAGATATCACAAGAACAACCATAAAAAATAAAACATCCTCTGCTCCTTGATTTGCTTTTTGAGTTACAAAAAAATTCAAGTATTGCTCTGCATATTCTCTTGTATTAGAAAAGCCACTCCAGATAGGTTCTATGGTTACTTTTTTGGTCTGACCAAATAATACAGTAAGCATCGGAAATAGTGATACCATTGCTAAAGTACCAAAAAAGGCATATAGAATATTAAAAAATATGTTTAGTATTCCATACTTTTTATAAGGCAATGCAAAGTGTAATATTTTTTTAAAATAATTCATGTGTTTATTTATAATTTTTAGAGGTAATCCCGATAACTATCGGGACTGTTCGCCATTAATCAGTTCCTTAGGTGTGATAATTTTGCATGCTCATTTCATTAATTAGTTTTTAAAACTGAAATTATAGCATCCATTTTTGATTGAAGCGTTGCTTTTGCTTCATCGCTATTTTCAGATTTTGTGTGTACGCTAATATAAAACTTTATTTTTGGCTCAGTGCCACTTGGTCGCATTGCAATTTTACTGCCATCTTCGGTATAATAAATTAATACATTTGATTTTGGAATGTCGATGGTTTCTGAAGCATCTGAAACTAAATTTTTAGCTTCACTGGTTTGGTAGTCTTCTATTTTTATCACTTTACTTCCTGCAATTTCTGAGTATGGATGCTCTCTGAAGTTTTTCATCATTTCTGAAATTTCTTCAGCTCCCTTTTTTCCTTTTTTAACTACCGAAATTAAATGTTCTTGGTAATAGCCGTATTTCTTGAAAATTTCATCTAAATAAGTAAGCAGACTTCCTCCGTTTTGTTTTTGCTGTGCAGCGATTTCACAAACCAGTAAGGTAGCGGTTACTGCATCTTTATCACGTACAAAATCACCTATTAAATAACCAAAACTCTCCTCGCCACCACCAATATGATCTAGCTCTGGGAAGTCTTTTATCATCTTGGCTATCCATTTAAAACCAGTAAGCCCTTCTTTATAAATAACACCAAAGTCTTCCACAATTTCTTGAACTAAAGGTGTTGAAACAATGGTCGATGCCATGAATTGATTTCCATTAAGTTTTCCTAGTTTTTTCCATTTCTCTAATAAAAAATGAGATTTTAAAACCATTGCTTGATTTCCACTTAGCAAAGTAAAACCCCCTTCCAGATTTCTTACCGCAACTCCCAACCGATCACAATCTGGATCGGTGCCAACTACAATATCTGCACCTTCTTTGATTGCTAAATCGATTGCCATTTTTAAAGCTTCTGGTTCTTCTGGATTGGGTGATTTTACCGTTGGAAAATCTCCATTAGGTTCGGCTTGTTCTTCAACAATCGAAACATTTTTATATCCTGCTTGTTCCAAAACATCTGGAATCATTGTAATTGAAGTTCCGTGTAAAGAAGTAAAAACAATGTTCAATTCGTCTTTTGCTTCTTTTGAAGTTCCGAAGGTTCCGTGTTTGATAGAAGCTTCAGCAAATGCTTTGTCAATTTCGGTATCTATAAACGTGATAAGGTTTTCTTGTGCTTCAAACTTAATATCTGAATATTTTAGGCTATTAATTTCAGCTATAATTTCTCCGTCTTGTGGCGGAACTAATTGTCCGCCATCTTCCCAATACACTTTATAACCATTGTATTCTGGCGGATTGTGAGAAGCAGTAAGAACAATTCCGCATTGGCAATCTAAATGTCGAACGGCAAAAGAAAGCTCGGGAGTAGGACGTAAATCTGAAAACAAATAGACTTGTATTCCGTTAGCCGAAAATACATCAGCCACCAACTTTGCTAATTCCTTACTATTATGTCGGCAATCGTAGGCAATGGCAACTTTTGTTTTTTGATTTAGAAACTGTTGTTTTAAATAATTAGAAAGTCCTTGAGTATTTTTTCCGAGGGTATATTTATTGATTCGATTATCGCCAACGCCCATAATTCCTCGCATTCCTCCTGTTCCGAATTCTAAGTTTTTATAAAAGCTTTCGTCTAAGGTTTCGGGTTCAAATGCGATTAAATCTTTAATGGTTTGTTGGGTTTCTTCGTCAAAAGTAGGAGTGAGCCAAACGTTAATTTTATCTAATATTTTAGGATCTATGTATCTCATTAATTGTATTTGAATATAAGGTGCAAAAATAGTTGTTTAGATTTTAAAAATGCCTAAAGTATTTAAAGTTATAAGTGCCTAAAATTAATACAAATTAAACTTTAAAGATAACTTTAGCGCACTTTAGGCACTTATAACTTTAGTGCATTTAAATACTTTCCTTAATAATATAATCAGCAGAGTTCTTCTTACTTCTCAAAACTAATTCTCCAAGAAAGCCAGCCACAAAAAATTGTGAACCTAGAATCATTGCAGTAAGTGAAATATAAAACTGAGGTCTTTCGGTAATTAATCTACCAGTTGGGTTTAAGAATAATTTGTCAATACCTAGATATAGTGCAAAACAAAAGCCAATAAAAAGCATTATTGCTCCCCAGGCACCAAAAAAGTGCATTGGGCGTTTTCCGAATTTGGATATAAATGAAATGGTAATCAAATCTAAAAACCCTCTAATAAATCGTTCCATACCAAATTTTGTTTCGCCGTATTTACGGGCTTGATGTTGCACTACTTTTTCGCCAATATTACTAAAACCAGCATTTTTTACAAGTACGGGAATGTATCGGTGCATTTCGCCAGTGACTTCTATGTTTTTAATAACCTCTTTTTTGTAGGCTTTTAGCCCGCAGTTGAAGTCGTTTAATTGAACACCAGAAGTTTTTCGAGCCGCAAAATTAAAAAGTTTTGAGGGTAAGTTCTTAGCGATTTTAGAATCGTAACGCACTTTTTTCCAACCAGAAACCAAATCGAAATTATCTTCCGTAATCATTTTATAAAGTTCAGGAATTTCCTCTGGATTGTCTTGTAAATCGGCATCCATCGTAATAATTACGTCTCCTTTCGCTTTTGCAAATCCAGCGTGAAGAGCCTGTGATTTTCCAAAGTTGCCTAAAAACCGAATTCCTATTACTTCGTTATTTTCTTTTGATAATTCTTCAATAATTTTCCAAGAATTATCGGTACTGCCATCGTCTATAAAAATAATTTCATATAAAAAACCATTGGACTGCATAACTTGTGCAATCCAATGGTGTAATTCTTTTAATGATTCTTCTTCGTTAAGAAGAGGGATGACGATGGATAGGTTCATTATTTATTCAAAAGAAGGGTCTTTTTTCTTCATAATTAAAGCAATTAATAATCCAAATACAGAATAGATGGCTAATTGAGTAACATAGGCTTGTATTTGAGAACCTAAAGAGTAATTATTTGTACTTTCCATTTCAGCAATAGCCTTATTAATTTCTTCTTCTGGCGCACCAAAGGATTCCATCATAGATCTCGCTATTTCAATAATTTGCTCTTGTAAAAATACAGCTGCATCTGGATCAATAACTACAAAAATTAAGATACCAACAATTACATTAATAAGTAACCCAATTGCTATTGTAATAAAATAAGAAGTGAAAGCTTCCTTGAAACTTATAAAGCCTCCAAGAATATCTTTAGATTTGGCAACAGATACAATTCCTACAGCAATAGCTATAAAAAATAAGATGATACCGAGCCACCATTTTGTTAGCATTTCTATACTTACTACGTATATTAATGTAGTTGTAATACCTAAGATTGCTCCTAAAGTTAAACCGTAATTAACGGATGATTTTTTTATTGAAATTTCTTCTTGTTCCATAAGATTGATTTTATTTGGTTAGCCTTTGTTGGCAAACTTATCGGTTTGTTAGTAAACAAAGATATAAAAACGTTACAGATATACTAAAAATATAAAACCAATTAGTAAATCTTTCTGAAAGCTTATAATTAGTGGAATTTCATATTATAATATTCTTCTAAAAAAAAATAATATTTATATGGTGATTTCTTAATAATTGATTAAATTTGCAAACTGAAATCACAAAAAGTGGTTTTTATATTTTTGAAGTTTAATTAAAAGAGATTCCTACTTCCGTAGGAAATGTATTATGAGAAAAGGTATTCATCCAGAAAATTATAGATTAGTAGCATTTAAAGATATGTCTAATGAAGATGTGTTTTTAACTAAATCTACAGCAAATACTAAAGAAACACTTGAAGTTGACGGTGTTGAATATCCTTTAGTGAAAATGGAAATTTCAAGAAGTTCTCACCCGTTTTATACTGGTAAGAAAAAACTTATTGATACGGCTGGTCGTATTGACAAGTTCAAAACTAAATATGCTAAATTTAAAAAGTAATTCTTAGACCGTATTTGATACGGAATCAACATATATTTTATAGAGCCTTTGAGAAATCAAAGGCTTTTTTTTGTAAAATAGAAAATATTCTATTTTCGTAATTTTACAAATCCTGCAGAATTGCAGGATCTTATAAATAGATACAAAATGTATATTGTATCTTTGAAATACTGAATACTGAACCATGAACTACATCCTTTTCGACGGAAGCGTCCGTAACCAATTATTACCATTTACCTATACTCGTCCTGTAGCAGATATCCGTGTTGGGATTTTAACTATTCGAGAAAAATGGGAAAAACATTTAGGTTTTACTACTTCCACAGTTACGGAAGATTTTCTTTCTGAAAAATTTCCGATGATCGAATTGGAACAGAATGTATTAATTAATGCATCGGTATTGCCAACTAAAAATTTAGTGAAAATTGTAAAAAGTCTTTCAGAAAACCAGGCAATATTTATGAATGAAGAACCTTTAGCTTTTTATACTACCGAAGGGCAAGAAGTAGATTTTGATACGTACGATATTATAGAATACTCATACGATGATATTATAAAAATAGAACACACTTGGGATATTTTTCAGCAAAACGGAAAAGCAATTCAGCAAGATTTTAATTTACTTACAGAAGGGAGAGAATCACAAGCCATTCCCGAAATGACCGTAGCTTTTAATAAAGAGCAAATTTTTATTGAAGAAGGAGCAAAACTTCCATTATGTTCTTTGAATGCTAACGACGGACCTATATATATAGGTAAAGACTCCGAAATTATGGAAGGTGCTATGATTCGCGGTCCTTTTGCACTTTGCGAACATGCTACCGTAAAAATGGGTGCTAAAATTTATGGAGCTACCACTATTGGTCCACATACAAAAGTAGGTGGAGAAGTTAATAATTGTGTGATTTTTGGTTATAGCAATAAAGGTCACGATGGATTTTTAGGAAACTCAGTAATAGGTGAATGGTGTAATTTAGGTGCCGACACCAATAATTCAAATTTAAAAAACAACTATGCTGAAGTACGTCTTTGGGATTATGAAACCGAAGGCTTTGCAAAAACAGGATTGCAATTTTGTGGTTTAATGATGGGCGATCATAGTAAATGTGGTATCAACACCATGTTTAATACAGGAACTGTTGTTGGTGTGAGTGCTAATATCTTCGGAAGTGGTTTTCCTCGTAATTTTATTCCTAGTTTTAGTTGGGGCGGAAGTGCAGGAATGACCACCTATAAAACTAATAAAGCTTTTGAAGTTGCAGAAGTGGTAATGGCTAGACGAAATATAATTTTTTCTGAAGAAGATAAAAAAATCTTAGAACATGTTTTTGAAGTATCTGGACAGTGGCGGAGAGGGTAGAATTAAGTTGCTATTTATTTTTAGAAACTCGTATTAATTCTAACCCTTTCTGATTTAAATAATTAGCTAAATACACCCCAGTACTCACACAAGCTTGTAATAGATATCCGCCAGTTGGAGCATCCCAATCTAACATTTCGCCAATACAAAATTGATTGGGGAAATTTTTAAGTTCAAAATTTTCAGAAACTGCCTTTAAATCAATTCCTCCAACGGTAGAAATCGCTTCATTAATAGCTGCCGTACTTATTATTTCTAAAGGAAATTTCTTGATGTTATTTGATAATGATTCGGTATTTAAATACGTTTCTTTAGATAAATATAATTTTAATAAATCGATTTGAGAGCTACTTAATTTAAGTTCTTTTTTTAAAATTTCAGTTGTATTTCTATAGGTAGAAAATTTAATTTTTGACTGGATTTTTTCTATTGTTAATGAAGGTTTAAAATCGATAAAAATAGTTGCTTTTGAATTGGTATTTAACTGTTCTCTAATGTGTGGACTCAGACCATAAATAGCATTTCCTTCCAATCCAAATTTAGTAATAACCACTTCTCCTTTCTGAATAACGTTATTGCAAGATATAGCAATGTTTTTTAAAGGAGTTCCTTCGTGTTTCTGAATAAAATTAAGATTCCAATCTATTTGATAAGCACAGTTTGATGCTTGAAATGGTTTTGTTTTGATTCCTATTTCAGAAAAAGCATCGAGCCAATTTCCATCAGACCCAGTAATATTCCAACTTCCTCCTCCTAAAGAAAATACGGTATAATCTGTTTGTATTGTTTTGTGATTTATAATCGGATTATTATCGCCGTCCCATTTAGTAAAAGCATGCTCATACTTAATAATAATTCCTTTTTCTTTTAGAATTTTAAGAATAGCATTCAGTACTTCATTAGGTTTAATTCCTTCTTTTGGAAATACTCTTTTACTACTTCCTATATATGTTGGAACCCCAATCTTATCAAGCCAATTTCTAAAATCAGTATTGGTAAAATGAAGTAGTGCTTTGTCTAAAAAACCATTTGGTGTATAACGTTTTACAAGCAGATCAATTGGTTCTGAATGCGTTAAGTTGAAACCACCTTTACCAGCAACTAAAAATTTACGACCAGCGGTTTTCTTTTTTTCATAGATGGTAATTGTAAATTTTTCAGCATCTAAAAAAGCTGCCAATAATAAAGCAGAAGGTCCGCCGCCAATAATAGCAATTTGTTTTTTCATAAAACAAAAAGAGTTAGTTGCCTTCTTTAAAATTGAATCTAGTTACAAGCTTTGTCATACATATTATAGGTCTTTACTCACAATGTTTTCTCTCGCTAAAAGTTTCTTAGATACTTTATAGGTTGCAGAATAAGAAAGTCCTGTTTGACTTTTTCTAAATGTTAAAAATGCTTTTTTGTACCATCGTGGATCGGTCGCTTTTTTATTATGATCTCCGTGTACGGAAACATCTAGGAATTCCTTATTAAACCAAGGCTTAATTTCGTAAATACTAATTCCGAAATGTTCAACACGTTGAAGAACGATTGCGAAATCCGATTCAGAAAAATACTGAATGGACTCTTGGTCAAATCCGTCATTCATATTTTTTAAACCTGTAAATATATGTTGCTTTAAAAATTCAGTTTGTTCCATTTTTATATTTTAGGTAAGGTTAATATAATAGCAGTTCAATTATAGATTTTAGCTATCTAGGTACTGTTGCAAAATTAGTCTAAATAAAATGATAATTCCGATAGTTCTCGGACAAGTTAAAATTAGAACTTATTTTTGAGGAATTAGGACGACAGAGAAGATGTGAATTCCTGAGTTTTTAGAGTTTATTATAAGCATAGCTTACCTGAATTAGCACTTGCTTTATCAACGGTTTGGCTATGCTTAGTTGTAACAATTTAAGACTTAACTTTCTAAGTACAAAACCAAAGTAGCACAGACCCATGTAATTAAGTATAGCCGCTGTTAGGCACTGGCTTTTCCTTTTAAATATGTCTCTGGTGTGAAAATTGCTAATTCACTTGTCTTAAAGTCTTTTATGTTTCTTGTCAAAATAATACTAACATTTCCATTATCTATGGCAGAAAAATTTTGCAAAGCATCTTCAAAATCTTTAAAATTAGAGTTCAACGCATTTATGACAGCATTTTTATCCATTTTAATAACTTCAATTATGTTGAGAAGTTGTTTGATTTTTTCTATAATGATATCGTGTTTTGCTGTTTTTCTGAGTAAGTAATAAACATTAGAAATTATTACAGGTGTTGTAAACCCACTTAGTTTATTTTCTTCACAAAGATTAAGGATTTCAGTAGAAAATTTTGAAAATGGTTTTCTGTCAAAAAAGAAGTCAAGTAATACGTCCGTATCTATTAAAACTTTGTCCATATTATAAATATTTTTCTTCTAATCGATTTCCAAGTTCTTTTTTGTAATCCATATTCTTAGGCATTTTAAAAGAACCTTTAAGCGATTTTACAATTGGATTAAGTTTTTCAACCTTTTGTTTTCTTTCTGATTTAGTGAGCATCTTTAGATAATTTTCTATAATATCGGATAAACTGCGATTTTTTTCTTTCGCATAATTTTTTGCTCTCTCAATTATTTCTTGCTCAATTGTTAGTGTTAATTTTGTATTCATAATAATAAGTTTATAATTTCTTATGGAGCAAATATACGAAATAAATTTTAATTACACGTGTAATTTATATATATTTAGCACGTGCTATTCTTTGCTTGTGTCTAACGGTCTAGTATAAGAATAGTAGCGGATTTGCACACACTAATTTTTCGGTTAAACACAAACCTTTTTTATATTTACTTACTTTCAATTTAGCGATTAAACCGCTATTATTTTTATACATTGTTGGGCACAGTGTTGTGTGTCCTGCGTTTCCACAGGGTACAAAGATAGTAAGTTCTTTGAGATGGAAACATAACTATTATTGAGATGATAGGCTTTATCATGAAACAGAAACGATCCAACCCCTTTTAAAGGTAAAGTTGGAGGTCTCACGTACGGAGTAGCGATAAAGAATTGGACTATCAGATAAGATGTACAGGCATATTGTCTAAACCGCCTTGAGGTGCTGTTGTTAATGCAATGGTATTGAGCGTCAAGGT
>JAKITD010000073.1 GCA_021648265.1 Flavobacteriaceae bacterium
TTATTTGCTCCAGCAATACTAGCAGGTCTTGAATTGTTTAAACCACTAATATCCCAGTTTCCTATGTCTTGATTAAAAGAAGTTGCGCCTGAAAACATTTGTGCAACAGAATCCGCTCCACTAATATCCCAATTTTCTAAATTTTGATTAAATGCAGTTGCATCTTTAAACATGTAAGCAAATAATTCAACACTTGAAACATCCCAACTTCCAATATAACGATTGAAAGAAGTAGCGTCTTGAAACATACCATCCATACTAACCGCTCCACTTGTATCCCAAGAATTTATTAATCTATTATAGCTAGTTGCTCCTTTGAACATGGCTGAGAATGTAGAAACATTATTAACATTCCAACTATTAATATCTCCATTAAAAGAAGTGGCACCTCCAAACATCCAAGCCATATTTGTAATTGTACTAACGTCCCAGTTTTCAAGTCCTTCATTAACAGAAGTAGCATCTCTAAACATTCCAAAAGCATCAGTTACGTTGCTTAAGTTAGGCGCATCAATTGTATTGGAAAGGATTAAATTACTACATCCCATAAACGAATTTTTCATGTTTACCCATGGATTGTTTCCCCAAGAAATAACCGAAAGTAGTTTTTCACCATCTTGAGCACCTGAAAGATTTATATTGGGATAATTCCCAGAAATTGAAATTGAATATATACCTGGAACTGCATAAGTATGTGTAATACTACTAATAATATTAGAATCTGAATTACCATCTCCCCAATCTACACTGTAATTGTAAGTGTAAAAAAAGGTATTTGCTGGGACAGTAATTTGATCATTATTTGAAATCCCAGGATTATCCGTTTTCCAACTAGTTACAAATTGATCAAATTGATATTCGTAACAGCCTAAATCAACCTTAGGAATAGTATTTCCGTAAGAACCTTTTACCCTAGTCAATTCATCCAAATCAATTATTTCACTAATAGCATTATTATTTCCCTTATCAATGAGAGATGAATTAGCTTGTAAATGAAAGTTACCTGTATAACCTTGGTTATCTAAAAACATGGGAGCGTTTGCAGGGTTTGTACCGTCAATATTTCCAGAACCACTGATTACTAATCCTTCAACAATTGAATTATTTGCAACATCGATAAAATTCACCCCAAATATTTGTTCATCAAAATTCGCGAAATTATCCCAAACAATACTGTTATATATTTCAAAAGTATTTCCTATAGCAAAATATATCCCTCCTCCTTCAGTTGTAGGTGGTACGCCAACAGGAACTGTAAAATCATAAGCTTTATTTTTAACGATAGTACTATTTACAATTATTAAATTACCTGTAGCTCTAATCCCACCGCCTTCAGTTAAGCAAGAATTTCCTGTAACCAGACAATTAATAAGTGTTAAAACACCAATACTAGAATTAATTCCCCCACCATATGTTTTTGAGCCTATCGTATTAAAAGTAGCTTCATTATTTATAATACTACAGCCTGTCAGGGTAAGATTTTCAGTATTAAAAATTCCAGCACCTGCTAAGTTATTTCCATAAATTCTTCCATTCTGAATAGTAATACCATTTATTGCTACTGTAATTTGATTTCCAGATTTAAAAATCATAAAAACTCGATCTTGATTATTACCATCAATAATAGTATTTGTAGCTCCATTACCATTAATCGTTAAATCTTTTTCTATTGTAATGGAGCTTGAAAGTATAATTTTTTGTCCATCAATTGATGAGTTAAACTCAATAATATCTCCAGGATTCGCATCAATTATCGCTTGTCTTAGTGAACCTATCCCTGAGTTTGAGACGTTTGTAACCTCGATTGTTGTTTGAGCAAATGATTTAGTTTGGAAAAGGCTAAACCCAACAATAATAAGTGTAATTAGTAGTGATTTTTTCATGGTTGTTAATTTTATTCAAATTTATAAGGAGTGAGTGTAGGAATCAATACGTACACCTACGTAGTGAATAATTTTGCATTTTTATAAGCCCAAATAAGAAGCGAGTTGGGCTTGGGTTTTAATTGAAGTTTCTGAATAATATTGCTCCGGTGTTTCTCTACAGTTCTTGAAGAACAGTTTCTGAAACCTGCAATTTGAGGAGAAGAATAACCCTCTTTTATAAATTTAAGAATTTGAAGTTCTATAGCTGTCAACCTTGATAGATCGACATCTTCTGTTATTTGAGATTGAAAATATGCCATCCCCAAAACTATAATGAAGCACTATTTTATACAATACGTAAACCTACGTAGCTTTTATAGATGTAAGGTATAAGACCGCTTTGCTTTATGACTTAAGCCCGATAGCTATCGGGATAAGGCTTGATTGCAACATCAATTAAGCTGTAAAATAGATTGTTAAATCTAACTACTAAAAAACTGAGGATTTTTTTGAACCCAAAGTAGCAAGGCATTTTGTGAGGAAGGAATTCCTAATTTCTTGATAATATTACTTCGGTGTTTTTCTACCGTTCGTTTTGAAATAAATAAGGTTTCGGCAATTTGAGAAGAGGATTGGTCTTTTGCTAGGTATTTTAATATTTTCATTTCGGTGATGGTAAGGTTTTCTACCGAATTTGTTGGGTCTCCTAAATGAATATTCTCGTTTAAGTTTTTACTGATATAAGTATTCCCTTTTACAATTTCTTGAACGCAAATTTCCAATTCTTCCATCGCATCATTTTTTAAAATATAACCACGAATGGAAGCACCAATCTCTCTAATAATAGCTTCTTGTTTGTAAAGCGTTAAGATGATTATTTTTGTTTCAATTCCTTTTTTTTGGCATAGTTTTGCGATTTCAATTCCGTTGTACTTAGGCATATCAAAATCTAAAATTGCGAGGTCTGGTTTATGTTTTATAATTTGATTATAAGCATCATTTCCGTCTTGAGCTGTAGCAACCACATTAAACCGAAGCGTTTTTAAAAACTGTTCCGTTCCATTTAATAGTAATGGATGGTCATCTGCTAATACAATCGAAACACTCATATTTTATCAATTTTAATGCTTACTTGAGTTCCTTTTTTTACTTGGGAGGTGATGCTAAAATCAGCTTCAATAAACCGTGTTCGTTCTTCTAAGGTTTTCATTCCTAAGCTTTCATTTTTATCTTTTTCAAGGGAAACATCAAAGCCTTTTCCGTTGTCTTTTAGCTGAAAAACAACTTGGTTATTTTCTTCCATTACCGAAAGATTACAAGCCGTTGCTTCTGAGTGTTTTTCGACATTACTAATACACTCTTGAAGCATTCTAAATATAAAGATTTCCTTTCCTTTTGGAATCATACCTGAAATATCTTCAATTTCTGAAGAATAAAATATCTCTGAGCTTTTCTGAAATGCAGACACCATATCTTCAAGAGAAGTCATCAAACCAACTTTTTCAAACTGAAAGGGATGTAAACTATGCGACATTTCTCGAACTTCTTTTATGGTTTCGTCTAATAAATTAGACTCGTCTGTCTGTTTGTTTTCTTTTAAAAACAAGCTGTTTTTTAATATTAATAATTTTTGTCCAACGCTATCGTGCAATTCGTGGGCGACTCTTGAGCGTTCCACTTCTTGTGTGTTTACAATCTGTTCGGTAAATTTCTTTTGTTCTAATTGCCTTTTTTCAGCGGTGTTTCTAGAACGGACTAACACCACAAAACCGAAAATAGAAAGAAGTCCAATTCCTCCAAAAAGCAACCATTGGTTTTTGAGTTTGTTTTCGGAATCTAAAAGAGCGATATTAGATTCTTGGGCTTCAATTTTTAAATCTCGTTTTTCGGTTTCGTAAAGGGTTTGGTAATAGGAAAGCACCCGTACTTTTTGAGTGTTTTCAACCGAATCTTTTATAGCAGCATAGTTTTTATAATGCTGAAATGCCTTTTCTGTATTTCCTGTAGTTTGATATACTTTTGATAAAAAATGTTCCCCGCTTTCAATTTCACCATATTGCTTTGCTTCCTTCATTAAAAACAAATATTCTTCGCCATAAAGTAATGCTTTATTATAATTTCCTTTAGCATAAGCAAGCGATTTCATAGCATCTAAATAGTAAGAACGGTAAGGTCCGGTGGTAGATTTTTTTTTGTCTTTTTCAATTTGAAACCGATACTTTTCAGCAAGAAAAACACTATCCACCTCTGCATAAGCTTTAATTAATCCTGCCAACATTATAGGTTCGTAATAGGCAATGTACCTTGATTTACGCGAACTTTCTAAAGCCAAATTCAGGTAGTCTATTTGTCCTTTTCTATTTCCAATATTTTTTTCATCACCCGCGGCATTATAATAAAAAGAAGGGAGGTTGTCATAGTTTTCGGTGGCTAAAGATTGTTTAATTATTTCATCTCTTTCGGCTTTAGCTTCTTTATAAAATCGGTTTTTAGAGTATAAAATTGCTAAGCTATTTCTCGTGTCATTAAGGCTGGAGGTATCTTTAATTTTTTGAAAATACCGAATGGCATCTTGAAGGGTAATCGAAGCATTTCCGAAATCTCCCATATCGGTAAAAACTTGTCCTTTTCCCAATTTAGACCTTCCGATGTATTTTGAATTATTCTCCTGTTCTGCCCAATAATAAACACTGTCGAAAAGTTGCAAAGACTCCTCAAATTCGCTCAGATAAAACAAGCCACTTGCTGCATCATAATAAAATTTACATTTGACAATATTGTTGTTGACTTTGGGTAAATATTTCCTGTTTTGTAGGTATAATTCTTTTCCTTTTTGAGGTGCTCCTTTTATATTATTTTGAAAATAAATAAGGTTTGCCGTTTGATGAATTGCAATATCGAATGAATCTAATTCAATTGCATAATTTCTGGTTGCTAGGACTATAGAGTCGTTTTCAAAGGAAGTATCAAAAGCGATACTATTAGACAGACTGTCCATCCATTTAAGCTTTTCGCCTTTTTCAGATTGCTGAATTTTTGTTTTTAATGATTGAATGTTTTTTTCTAAATCTACTTCCTGTGCAAAAACAGGAAAGGACACCAATAAAATCAATAGAGATAAAAGGGGCTTCATATTCACAAATATATCAAAAATGAATTAGATGCTGAATGTTGAAAAATAATATAGAAAGGATTTAAAAAGAATGATATTTAATAAGCTTAATCAATTAATCCTTCCCAAAACCAGTAAAAAGCTGCCCAACAAAAGTTTTAGGAAACCTTTCTTCTCCGTCAAAACCCAACTCGATGGTTCCGCTATCTTCAGGAACATAATTGGTTTTAAAAATATAATCCCAAATACTTAGACTAATTCCAAAGTTGATGCCTTGTGGTTTTCCTTCGGGCAATGCTTTTATATGATGATATAAGTGCATTACAGAGTTGTTAAAAATATATTTTAATGGTCCCCAAGTAATTTTAATATTAGCGTGGTTTAAATGCCCAATTGCAATGGCGATAAAATGTGCGATATAAGCTTGTTCGGGTTCAAAACCACCAAGAATCATCACTCCAAAAGTTTTTAAAGGTTTGTAAAAAATATTTTCCATCCAATGGTAACGTAAGTGTGCAGCAAATCCCATTTCTTTAACGGAATGATGCACTTTATGAAATCGCCACAGAAATTCGAATTTATGAAGTAATACGTGTGTTAACCACTGTACAAAATCCAACACAATAAAGAAAACCAATAACTGAAGCCACATTGACCAATGCGAAATATCTAAAAGAGCGAAACTTTTGTTGGTGAGTCCTATTTCAGAAAAAAAGATTCCTAAAACCTTATAAACTCCACTGATAATGATAGAAAAAATAAAAAAATTAAAAAACATATAAAATCCATCCAACCAAAAATCTTTTCGGATAATCGACTGATTTTTTCGCCAAGGAAACGCAATTTCCAACAGCCAAACTACTAAAGATATAACGATTAATCCCCAAAAGTAATTGGCGTACCAAGGCACATTAAAAAGTATGGAATCCCAAGTCCAATTTAGGGTTCCTTGAAATGCTTCGGTAAAAGCGGTTATGAATTTTTCCATTTGTTATTTATTGAGATTTATATTTTTTGTCTTCAATTGCGAGTCTTAAAGCGAATCGATCATAAGTCTTTTTAGTCTTAGATCTTTCCCTTTTCAAGTACAAGAGTCGTCATAGAACGCAAATCATTAACGTTAACGGTCTTGAAAATTTCAAGCATTTTAAATTGATATTCGTTTTGCAGTTCCGAAAATAGTGATTTGGTTAATAAAAAACGAGTAGTGCCGTCTGGTAATTTATAAACTCCTTCAGAAACAGGAATTATTTTATCTTCAATTCCAATGTTAGAAGCTACTCTAATAAATAAAGATCCTTCCTGTTTTAGAACTCTCAGTAATTCAGAAAACATCGTTTTAAAATGAGGTTTATCTTTTGCAAAATGAAGCACTGCATTGCAAATAATATGATTAAAAAATCCATCTTTAAAATTCATTTTTTCAAGTGATGAAACTGAAAAATGATCTTTCTGTTTGGAGTACTTTAACTTCAAAGCTTCTATTTGCGTTATATTTTGATCAATTCCGTAAATACTAAAGTCATTATTGTAAAACCAATGCAAATTTCTTCCACTTCCGCAGCCGGCATCGAGAATTGTTTCCGAAGAATGGAATCTGTTTTTAAGAATTTGATCTATTAAATAGATGTCGGTATCACCTAGTAATTGCCCTATAGTGTTGTTCTTCATATTTTTACGCTTGTGACCCTTGTCACATGAATTAATAATCCCAAAGTTTAAATTTACACTATGAAAATAAATAAAATAATTAAGCTAATCCTGTCTTGTGTAATTTGTATTGCAATTGTTACTGGAATAGTTTTATTATTTGAATAACAAATCTTTTAAATCTAATATTATGAAAAAAAACATGGGCGGAACAGACCGCATTATCCGAATTATTATTGCAATTATTGTTGGTGTTTTATATTATACCAAGACTATTGAAGGAACTCTTGGAACCGTATTATTAGTGCTTGCAGCAGTATTCTTACTTACAAGTTTTATTAATTTTTGTCCGCTTTATACAATCTTAGGCATCAATACAGGTAAAAAATAAAATATTTTTAGTATTTTTACATTTGAGCCTGCTTTTAATTAATTGTTATTTATTAATTGATTTATAGTTGAATATTTAAAAATAATGGTATTAATTGTAGGCTCTTTTATTGGTGATATTCAGCTATTTAATTAGTGTTTTTAAGGCTTACTTTGTAACATATGTTACCTAAATACGAGGTGTTCTTTTGTACTTTCGTATCGTCTTAAATTTAAATTCAATAATTATGAATAAACATCATCAAGTAGTAATTGTAGGTGGAGGAACAGGTGGAATTATGACTGCAGCTCAACTAAAAAAAGCTAAAAAAGGCTTAGATATTGCAATCATTGATCCAACTGGCACTCACTCTTATCAACCTGCAAATACTTTAGTAGCAGCTGGTTTAATGAAATATGAAGCAACCATTAGACAAGAGGAAAAATTAATTCCTTCTGGAGTTTCTTGGATTAAAGAACGAGTTGCAGATATTCAACCAGATAACAATGAAGTTATTCTTGAAAATGGGGATAAAATTACTTATGATTATTTGGTAAATGCTACTGGTATTCAGATTAATTTAGACGGTATAAAAGGGCTAAAAGAAGCATTTGGGAAAAATGGTGTTTGTTCAAATTATGTGGATCCTAAATATACTTGGGAATTGATGCAACAGTTTAAAGGCGGTAATGCTTTGTTCACGCAACCAGCTACACCTATTAAATGTCCAGGAGCTCCACAAAAAATAATGTATTTAATGGGAGATTATGTTGCTAAACATGGGATGGAAGATAATACAAATATTATTTTTGCTACTCCAGGTACAATGATATTTGGTGTTGAGCCTTTTAAAACTGAACTAGAAAAATACCTTCTTAAATATAATATTAAACAACGTTATGGGTATAAGTTAATTGAAATAGATGGTGAGAATAAAGAAGCTATTTATGAACGATTAGAATTACCAAATGGCAGTGACAACTATGTAGTAAATGATGAACGTAATGCCGCAGGGTGTATCGGGTATGTTTGGGAAGAAGGAGTACAACATGAAGTACAGGAAAAAAACGCAAGTTTTCAGATGGGTAAAAAAGGAGTTCATTATACTATTAAATATGATATGCTGCATTTAGCTCCACCACAATCTGCTCCTACTTGGTTTCAAAAAACAAAATTAGCAAACCAAGATGGCCCTAATAAAGGATGGATGGCTGTAGATAAACATTCTATGCAATCTACAAAATATCCAAATGTTTTTGGAGTGGGTGATGTTACCGATTTACCAACCGCACGTACGGGTGCAGCAATTAGAAAACAAGCACCAGTTGTGGTTAAGAATATAATTCAATTAATGGATGGAAAAGAAGCTGATTGCAAAAAATACAATGGCTATTCTTCTTGCCCTTTAGTAGTAGCTCATAATAAAATGCTCTTAGCAGAATTTGGTTATGACGGTGTAAGAATGTCTGATCCAATTTTAAGTAAGTTACTAAATACCGGAAAAGCAAGTTATCCATTGTGGATTCTAAAAAGGTACGGATTGCCTTTTATGTATTGGAACTTGATGTTAAAGGGTTACGATTTTTAAAGAAAAAATTATTACTAAAGAAATGAATCAAATTGATTCATTTCTTTTTTTAGTTTAGAAAAGTATATTTCTGACAAATATCATATTAAATTAATATACTCTAAAGTACTTTTGCTTTATATTAAATAATAAAAAGTTATGATTCCTCAAAATATTGCCCTAGCCAACTACAACAATGGTGTTATAATGATTGGCATTTTCGCTTTGGTTTGTGTTGCTCTCGTTGTTATGTTAGTTTCTTTTATGAATAGTGGTAAAAAGAAAAAGTAAACTTACCGTATTAAATAAGAAATATTCACATAACAATTTCTTCCCATTCTTGGTATATTATTCCAATCTGCATAGGTGGAATAATTAGTGTCAAATATATTCTCAACTCCCGCTTTTACATATAATTTTTGGCTTCCGAAGTAAAAATTATAGGAAGCACTCGCGTTAATAATAGCATAACTTTCGGTTTCATTTTCGCCAAAATAACTACTATAATTTGTTTGCTTTCCTGCTCCATCTAAATTGATATCTGCATCAAATAAATTCTTTTTAAAATGAAGAGCAGTTTTGTAAGTGAAGGGACTTATTAGGGGAAGATTGTTCCCGTTATAATCGTTACCAAGGTTGTAACCTACCATTCCGATTAACCTCCACGAGGGGAATAGTTGATAACTTGCAGTTACATTAGTATTTAAAATGGTAGCATAATCCAAGGCTTCATAAATACGAACTCCATCTGCTCCAATAGTCATTCCTATTAAATCAGGGTCTGTAATACCAATAATATAATCTGAAATATAAAAACCAGAAACTTCTGCTCCTAATGTTAATTTTTTAGTAGTTCGTTTTGCTGAAATATTCAGTTCTAAAGATTTTTCATTCTTCAAATAAGGATTCCCAATATAATCGTAATTATCAAAACTATTGTACAAATAAAAACCATAGGCTTCCGTTACTGAAGGAGCACGCTCGCCATAACCAATATTAAATAATAATTTTGTTTTCTGAATCGCCACTTCAAATTGAGAAGAAAGATTAAATGTAAACCATGTTTTTGAGTCCTCTAAATTTGGATAGAAAATCCGAAGACTATTCAGTCCAAAATCATCTGCAATAGTCGCGTTTTGAACTCCAAAACGTGCTGTAAATTTCAAGGCTTTATTATTTCCTATTGAAAAATAATCTTCACCATACAATCCCGTATAAAAAGTACGAACATCTGGCCAAGTAAGCATAAACATTAAATTTTCATTTGGGTCATTTGGATACATCGTCATTTCGGCCAACGACTTATTATAATAGCCGTTAAAATTGAAAAGAAAATTATGTTTGTCTTTTTTAGCATACATTTTTGAGTAAAATCCAAAAGTATCACTCCAACCTGGCATATCCATATGTACAGGGACATCTGGGCGTTTGGTATCGTCCATAATGTGTGTAATAGTGTTATAATATACTTTCGTTTCCCATTTGTTGATTGTTTCTGAAATACTATCTATTTCAAAACTAATCGAAGCAATTAAAGCTTCTGCCAACGAAACATCCATCGTTAAAGCTGGATAACCCACATTGGTTGCTTTGTCATAAATTACCGAGCCTATTAGGACCGAATTCTTTCCAGTTTTTATCCCTGCAACTCCCGAAATATTAAACTTTTCAAATTGAGAAAATAAAACTTCTTCATCGCCTCCTGCAAAGTAATTATCAGATTTTCTATGGATTCCATCTACATTAGCAAAGAATTTTGAGTTGGAATAATTCACCTCTGCACTGGCAATACGTGCATTGCTATTTCCTTCATATCCCAAATCTATTCCTGCATTAAATTCTTCTTTATCAAAGCCGTTTTTCTGAAGTTTTAAATCAATACTTCCTCCAATGGTCGATCCGTTTTCTGCTCCTTGCTGGCCTGAAGTTATTTTCACTTCAGATAAATTTGAAACATCTACATACGAAGTAATCGGATCCATTTTATCGGTACAAGCACCAAAAATTTGCATTCCATCTATGGTGATAGAAAGTCGTTCGGAAAGCATATTGTTAATGGAAGCTTCCCAAGCGTAATTCCCTCTTTTTATCATCGTAACTTTATTAGATTCTTCTAAATAATCATCGATGGAAGAAAGTGGTTTTACCAATTTTCTATTCTTTAAATTAGCTTTATTAATTACTATTACTTCAGATAAACCAACAACTGTTGTCGAATCGATTTCTGTGTTTTGTGCAGTTATATTCGTAGAAATCAATAAAACCAGCACTATGAAAATTAGTGTGTTTTTCATTTTTAATTTTTAAAAAAGAGACTATTTAAGTTGCATTTCTATATCATAAAAAATGCCCATTAAATTAATTAATGGATGAACCAATAAAACAGAAACAGCCTCTTTCGATTTGTTATTTTATTAGAATTCTATTTCTAAATAAAGGCTGCTACTTTCGTTTTCTTCCGTTACTTCTTCTCCTTTTAATACTTCATTATTTTCATTTTGAAGTATTAAATTTAACTTCCAATAGCCTGTCATTGTTAACGACAACTTACCGTCATACATTTTTGAAGCTGAATTATAAGTTAAATCTTCGTTGTTTGGAGAGGTATGATTTCCCATACTTGGCATACGAG
>JAKITD010000012.1 GCA_021648265.1 Flavobacteriaceae bacterium
CTGCAATTATACCTATAAGAAGTATGTCTATTAAGTTGTGAAGCTTGTTTATATGGCTTCTATGGTCTTCTATTTGCCCAAAAATGTCTTTTAAATTACCTGATGATTTCATTGAGTTAAATTATTGGTTATCAGTATAATATACAAATAATTAATAACATAAAACAATTAGTTATCAGTTAAATAAGTGATTTAATTATTTTAAAAAGTATGATTCTGCCCTGCACCTTTTGGACTTTCTTTACTTTATTTAAAGAACTTATTATATATTTACCATTCAAGGCACACACAATATATATCATCAATTTAATAAGTAAACTGCTGATATACTTACGTTGCAAAACATATGAGAAACTGCAAAAATGAATACAAATCAAAAAAAATGAATTATGAATAAAATATTTTTTTTAGTATTAATTAACTTGACTTTATTTGGATGTTCTTCATCAAAAACTGAAAATTCAAGTGATTTACAAATCCGAATTTCAAACGTGAGCGAATTTAATTATGACAATATAAAGGTTAGCACAACTGGAGATATGGTTGATTTTGGAAACTTGAATTCTAACTCGAAATCTGAATATAAAGTTTTTGATACAGCATACAGATACGCTTTTATTGAATTTCAAATTAATGGAGAAACTTTTACTTTGCAGCCCATTGACTATGTTGGAGAAACACCTTTGGAAAATGGAAAATATGCATATGAAATAAACGTAAATATTGATAATCAAAGAGTAATGTTGGAATTAAAAAATGAATAAATACGTTTTACAACACCGTATAAAAATAATTGCGGTTTTGTGCTAAAACAAAGGTAGTTGCGTATTTGCTACATCTGATTTTCCGAAGGAAAATCCTCGCACGCAAACCCGCAACTATTCAAGATCTTAAATTTAATACTTTTATAAAAAAGTAAACTTAAGTTATACAAACACGTTGATAAAGCAATTAGCAATACAGGTAAACTATGTTTTAGTAGTTTGTTTACCAAATAATTAATACTTATTATTATTATTATTATTTTAGGTTGGAAATGCGTGGGTACTAAAACAAAAATTATAAAGCTAAAGAATATCAATAAAAAGACCTCACAGATTTTATTTTTTTTCCAAAGCTGTTTAGCAAAGGTGAAAAACCTGTGAGGTCTAGATTAATAAATTAATCTCTCTAATGTAATGACAGAAAAATTAACTCTTTTTCAAATACTCTTCTTTACTTTTGATACTAGGAAGCACAATTTCATTCTTTTCTAAAAAGGAATAAAACTTCTTTACTTCTTTGTTTTTAATTGCTTTGTATTTTGCTTTTGCTTCGGTAAGTTCTTCATAAATTAATTCGAAATTAGCTTTTCTTGAAGGAGAAACTTTTCCGTAATTACTAGCAACTCCACTGTATAAATCTCCTAATTTTTCTCTTAATTCTGGATCTGCAGACGCTACATAATTATCACCTGTTGTTATTACCAGTGTTTTATGTAGTGTATTTAAAGCGTTATGCGTTTTTTGGGCAGCTTTCTTACCTTTTGGATGATTTTTTATTACCTCTTGAGCTTTGTCCATCGTTTCGTTAATTTCATACACCATATAAGCCAAATCTTCTACCATATTAAATAGCGTTTGTGTTAACTCTTCTTGCTCTTTTCTTTCTGCCAAAGTGGTGGACGATTTTTCATCGTAAATTACTTCAATTGTGTGCTCGTAGGTTTTCTTTCCTTTAGTCAATATAATTTTATATTTTCCAGCAGGAACTCTTGGAGATGTAAAGCCACCAAATGAAAGCGTTTTACCTTTTGCCATTTTTGGAGTATTGGTAGTGAAACTCCAAGTGATTATATTTATTCCTTTTGATTTATCTGGTGAAAGTGAAGTGATTTTGTTTCCCTCCATATCTTGTACTTCCATTCTCATTTTACCAAACGTATGTCGCTTTTTTAAATAATATAATATACGTGCGGAGGTGCTTTTGTTTTGTCCAACAAATTGAGTTTCAGTGCCAAAACTTCCGTAAAAACCACTTTCTTCATTCATAACAAATGGTTTGGTTTTAAAGAAATGTACATCTTCTGCTAAAACTTTTTGGTTTAATTCACGCAAAGGACTAATATCGTCAATGATAATTACACCACGACCGTGAGTACCCATTACCAAATCGTTGGTTGCTTTTTGAAGGTCAATAAAATGAACCGCAGTTGCCGGCATATTATTTTCGAATCGGTTCCAGTTTTTTCCACCATCGATGGTGATGAATAATCCAAATTCAGTTCCGATAAACAATAAGTTTTCTGAGACATAATCTTCTTGAATATTCCTAACATATCCAATAATATCATCTGTTATTATATTCGACCAAGTTTTTCCGTAGTCGGTAGTTTTAAGTGTATAAGCTTTCATATCGCCAGTGGTATGACCTTCAAAAACAGCATAAGCAGTTCCTTTACCGTGTACACTTGCTTCAATATGACCAACCCAAGTATTCGCAGGAATACCCACTAAATTTTCGGTGACATTTTCCCATGTTTTTCCACCGTTTCTGGTAATTTGAACGTTTCCGTCATCGGTACCAACCCAAAGAATATCTTTATCTAAAGGTGATTCTGCAATGGTGAAAATGGTAGTGTGCATTTCGGCTCCACTATTATCGATGGATAATCCTCCCGATTTAGATTGATCCTGTTTAGATTTGTCATTGGTCGTTAAATCTGGTGAAATAATCTCCCAGGTTTCTCCCATATCATCCGAACGATGCACAAATTGACTTCCCATATAAAAACGATCTGGAACAAAAGCGCTAATTGCCATTGGCGGATTCCAGTTAAAACGAAGATCAGGATCACCTTTACTTTTCATTGGTTGAATGGTTCTTGTTCTGTTATTTTCAACATCGTATCGCCAAACATTTTGAGCACCTTGCATTTCGGAATAAATAATATTTTTTGTTGGATGTCGCAATACTCTATAACCGTCTCCATAACCTACGCTATTCCAATCACGAGCATTTACTCCGCCTGGAGAAGAAGAAGGTCCATACCAAGAGCCATTGTCTTGTAAACCTCCATACACATTATAGGGAGTTTCGTTATCTACACTAATATGATAGAATTGTGAAAGTGGGAGATTTTCGGCAATTTCGAAAGTAGAGCCACCATCCCAAGAACGGTAAAACCCGCCATCAGTCCCAGTGTAAATTACATCTGAATTATTAATATCGAAAACAATATCGTGAATATCGGCGTGCATTCTTCCTAGTGATTTGAAGGTTTTTCCTCCATCACGACTAATAGAACCACTTAATCCACCTTTAATTATCACATCTGGATTTTTAGGATCGATGGTAATTCTTGAAAAGTAAAAAGGTCTTACAGTTAATCCGAAATCATTATTTAAATGTTCCCAACTAGCACCAGCATTGGTAGATTTCCATAAACCATTAGTTGCTTTCTCACCAGTTTCTAAAACGGAATATAAAATATTGCTATCGCTTGGTGCAACGGCTATTGCAATTCTTCCTAAATCTCCAGTTGGAAAACCTGAATGAATTTTATTCCAAGTTTTTCCACTATCGGTAGATTTGTATAAAGCACTTGTTTTTCCTCCTGAAACGAAACTCCATCCAGAACGTCTAAATTCCCACATAGAAGTATATAAAATAGAAGGATTATTTGGATCCATAATTACATCTGCTGCTCCCGTAGAAGGTCCAATATAAAGTATTTTATCCCAAGTTTTTCCACCATCGTTCGATTTATAAACCCCACGATCTTCACTGTCACTCCATAAAGCTCCTAAAACACCAACATACATTTCGTCTGTATTGTTGGGATTAATTGCTATGGAAGAAATACGTTCAGAATTTTCAAAACCTATTTTATTCCAGTTGTTTCCACCATCGGTAGATTTATACAAACCATCACCAACAGAAACCGAATTACGAGTCCAAATTTCTCCAGTTCCTACCCAAATAGTATTGTCAGGGTCTTTTGGGTCTAATTTTACAACTCCAATAGATTGTGCGTGATCATCAAAAATAGGAGAGAAGGTTGTTCCTGCATCGCTAGATTTCCAAACGCCACCACCTGCTGCCCCAATGTAAATAATTCTAGGATTGGTTGGGTGATTTTCTAAATCGATAATACGTCCGCTCATTAAAGCAGGACCAATATGACGAGCGTTAAGCCCACCAAATAATTCTTTTCCTTTTAGTGTGATTTCTTCTTGTCCGTATGAGTTAAAAGACAATAAAAAAGAAATAAATACAAGTGTAATTGATTTTTTCATAATTGATTTTTTGGTTATAAAAGAAAAACCCTTTTACACTGAAAACAGGATAAAAGGGGTTCTAATAATTTGATTGAATGATTTTATTTTTTCCCTTCTTCTGTTGGAATTGCTACTTCTGGAAAAGCAAACATTGCCATATCAATTTCTGGATTAAGAATTATTTTTTTAATGGTAATTGCTTGACCTCCCATATTCATTGAGAAAGGAAAGTAGAGACCATCAACTTCTTCATAATCACTTAATGTGGTTTTGTTCATTTGACCTTTCATTGGGCCTTGTTGAATTTTTGATTCAGAAACGATTGGAACAAAGTTTTCTTTTTCGAAATAAAAATAAGTGATGTTTGCTGTTTCAACACCATCTACCATAATTAGATCTTGTGTAAGTTTTATTTTAAAAGTATCGGCACCTTCAATAGTTTCGTTTTCTAAAAGTTCTACAGAATATCCTTTCTCTTTATAATTAAGTAATGGAGAAGGGAAGTCTTTCATTTGCTTTTTCATATTATCTGTAGTTTCTTGATCGCTTTTTTCGGCAGCCATTGTCATAAAATTGGTGGTCCACATTGTTTCTCCATCAAAAGAAACTTGTGTCATTTTTTGACCTTGGAGGTCAATACTAACCAATTGTTTTCCATCTTTAGTTTGATAAATTTCAACTGGAATTACCATTCCTTGAGCGTTGGCTTCTGCTTCCATTTTTACTCCATTCAGTTTTGCCCAATTGGCAGCTCCTCCCGTATTTTCAAAATAATTATTAATAATTTCGTCTGCAGTCTGTGCTGTTGCTGGAGTTATTGCGATTATTAGAAATGCAATGATTAGTGTTTTAATTGTTTTCATTTTTGATGTTTATTTAGTTATAGTTTTGACGCTTTTGTTATTAATTTGTTACAGTTTTTATATAAAATATTAATTATTGTTGAAATCATTGCCGCTAGGAAATTCAAAAACCTCCAAATCGAAATAAAGAGCAGAAGCCAATAAATGATCAAAAATATCTGCTTGAATATGCTCATAATTAACCCACTTTTTGTCTTTACTGAAACAATAAACTTCAACAGGTATTCCTTTTTCGGTAGGTGCTAAATGTCTTACCATTAGAAACATTTCCTTATTAATTGCTGGGTTTTCATTTAAATACGCATCTATATATTTTCTGAAGAGACCTAAATTAGTTTGGTTTTTACCATTAATTTTTAATGTAGTATCAATTTCATTTTTTTTATTATATGTTTCATTATCTTTTTGTCTATGTTCTAAATAATTTGAAACTAATTGAATTTTTTTATATTTTGTAAGATCTTCTTCACTCAAAAATTTTACAGTATTTTGTTTAATATAAATAGCACGTTTTATTCTCCTACCGCCGGAGTTTTCCATACCTCTCCAATTCTGAAATGATTCAGATGTTAAGCTATATGTAGGTATGGTTGTGTATGTTTTGTCAAAATTTTGTACTCGAACAGTTGCCAAACTTATTTCTATTACGGTACCGTCTGCCCCATATTTACTAAATGTTATCCAATCGCCAATTCGAATAATATCATTTACAGTTACTTGAATACTAGCTACAAAACCTAATAAAGTATCTTTAAAAATAAGAAGAATAACAGCTGAGGCAGCACTTAAAGAAGCTACACTCGCAATCGAATAACTTGTTAAATTGTTTATGATTAAAAATATACCAATACCCCAAGTGAAAATCATTAGTACTTGTATATAACTTTCTAAGGGCTTATCTTTATATTTTTCCTTACTTAAAAGGTAATTTTTAACAGACTTTAGGACACTTCTAACTATAATTACACTTAATATTATTGAATATAATTCAATAGCTTTTAAAAGAAAATTGGATGTAAATGGATAATCTTTAAATAAGATAGTTACATAATGCCAAGTAATAAAAAGAGGTAATGTATGAGATATATATCTCGGAAAATTACTAAGCACTAAATAATCATCAAAAGTATTACTAGATTTTGAACTAAAATATTTAAAAAGTTTAATTACGATACTTTTAATTAATTTATCAAAGACATAAATAATACCAAAAAAAAGAATACCAATTATAATAATATTTAATAATTTAGATAATTCAATATTTAATCCATTACTGGTAAAATAATCTTGAAACCAATGGCTATATTTTAATAATATTCTTTTAATCATTATAAATATTTACGTTCTACATAAAAAGGTCCGAATGGTAAAACGGAACATAAAATTACAATTAATAAAGTTGGTATAGACCATTTGAGCTTTTCTTTCATTATAAATGTGCCTAAAACATACCCTATAAATAGTAAACCGTGTAACATTCCTACTACTCTAACAATTTCTTCTCCAGCTTCAATTTTAGCAATATATTTTAAAGGCATTGCAATACCAAGTAACACTAAAAACGAAATTGCTTCAAGAGTACTTATAATTCGGAAAGATTTTATAGATAAATTCATTTGTTATAATTTTTGTCAAATATACATTAGCCAATAATAGCTTTAATGACAAAAATAATAAATTAACAATCTATTATCATTTGTTAATTTTCGCAAGGTAATGGAATGTTTAAAATAGGATAACTTTTATTTTTTTTATAACTGAAATGCCACCATTCTGTTCGGATGGTTTGAAATCCAAATTTTCGCATTCCGTTAATGAGCAAGTTCCTATTTGCTATTATTTCTTCAAAAAAATTGATGTAATCTATATGAGCTTCCACGCCAAAATAATCATAATCGGTTCCCATATCTACAAAACAACCTTCTAGGGTTTCAAGTGTTAAATCTATTGCAGCACCACGGTTATGAACAGAACCTTTGGTATATGGATTTGCAACATAAGTTGGTCTGGGCACTTTTTTCCACATTTTTTTTTGGACATCTAAGGGACGATAACAATCATATAATTTAATACGATACCCTTTTTGATTAAAGTATTTATTTGCTTCCTTTAAAGCTTCAGCAACACGAGGTTTTAATAAACAAATTTCGCAATCATACAGTTTTTCTCCAATAAAATTAGTTGTAGTTGCGTAACGTATTTCAAAATTAAAATTATGTTTTTTTGTAATTTCCACTAACGAATCTTGCGAAAAAAGTGTTGCATTACAAATTATGAAAGCAATAAAGAAGTTCGCTATTGTTTTCATTAATAAGAAGTTTTAGTAAATTATTTTGAAGCTAGTTGTGTTTCATTGCCCATTCAATTCCATTTTTTAAAGACCTAAATTTTTTAATTCGTTTTTTAGAGAAAAGACGTTCAAGAACTACACTTAAACCACCACGATTATCATAAGCTATAATACCTGAGGCAATAAATAAATTGTATTTTTTGTCAAACTTTAACCAAGATTGTGGTTCGATAGAGTAGGAATTAACTCGATTAGACAAATAAATTAAATTTTTTTTATCTCCATAATGTGAACGCATTAGATCAGATAAAATTTTAACTCGTTTCCAATCAAAATGTACTCCTTCATAAAATTCAGAGATTACAAAATTTTCAAAAAAATAAAATTTTCCAAAGGGTAAATTTATTTCTTCGTGTTCCATATTTAAGTATTTGGAATCCTCTACTTTCATTTAATAATTGGTTAATAGTTGTACTATTCAGATACTAATGTATGAAATTATGGTTAATTATCAAAAAAAACATAACATCTTTCGGGTAACTACCTTATAATTAGGATTAAAAAAAAATTCTATTCTGAATTTACTTGTAAAGCCCAATTAATTGCTTCATCTAAATGATTACATCTTTTAAGATATGTCTTAGAAATCTGTTTTTCAACAGCTGCTACTTTAAATCCAATATCATTATAGATAACCAAAGCAGCAGCTATTAAAAAATTATCATCCCGTTCTTGAAGTTTTGACCATGTTTGGGGATCTGTAGAATAAGAGTTTATTCGATTAGCGATATAAGTAATTTTAAAATCCTGACCGTAATGGTTGTATATTTTATCGTTTACCTGAATTACTTTAATTAAATCAAAATGAATGCCTTCTTTTATTTCTCCAACTATAAACTTTTCAAAAAAATAAAAGTCTCCAAAGTAAAAAGATTTTTTGCAGTGTTTTAATTTAATATATTCTGACTCCTCTATTTTCATTTATTAGTTGAATTTAGGTTGTAATTAGCTTGAATAACAAATTTAGAGATTTTTTTAGTATAAAATTACGGGAAATTATTACTTTAAATAGGAGTTAAGCATCCACAAAGTTTTTTCGGTTTCGGTAATGTAATCACTCATTAAACTAACAGTACCTTCATCATCGGCTTTTGCAGCTAGACTTAATATTTTACGTTCTTTTATAATAAGTACTTTGTAATTATCGATAATAATCTTTACACCATCAACACCATTTGTAATTCCTTTTTGTTCTTTTATTTCTGAAGCCTTTAAATAATCTGTAAAGGTATGTAATGGTTCACCTTCAAGAGTTAAAATACGTTCGGCTATTTCATCAATTTTAATAACAGCATTATCGTAGTATTCTTCAAATTTTAAATGTAATTCAAAAAACTCTCGACCTTTTATATTCCAATGCAGGCCTCTTACATTTTGGTAAAATAATTGATAATCTGCAAGTAAAATATTTAATTGGTTACTTAACTCGTTTGCTTTATCTTTATTAATTCCAATTGAATTTTTCATAATATTTAGTTTTTTTATTCAAAGCAAAATTAAATGATAATTAAAGTTTAATGCGATAAACAAAATCGATAGTTTTTATATTGGTATAGTTATTTTGAATGCTAATAGTTACTTCCTTCAAATTATAATAATTTTAAGTTTTAATAGCTTTTTAATTATTATTTTTGGCGTGATTATTGTAAAACTGAAATTGAAAAATTTCTATATGAAACAAAGAATAGTATTTTGTTTATTTATTTCGTTTATGAGTTATTTTTCTTCAATTGCTCAAATTGAGAATGAAAATAGCTCAGTTACATTTGAAATTGTAGAAGACGATTTTGAAACTCCAGATGGGAGTGAGCTTCCTGCTATACCGTTACCAAGTATTGTTAAGCCTACAAACAATCCATTAAAGTTGAATGATTATTCTGGATTGGGATTAGAAAATTCAGAGTTATTAGATATTACTTATCAAGAAGATTTTATGGATTTGAAAACCGATAAAGCACCAAAATATTTCACTAAAGATAAGGCTGCATCAAAAGAATTTGGGAAAGACCAGTTTTTAGGTGAAATAAGAACAGGAACAAATAATGTAACTATTATGTATCGGGATCACGAATATGTGGATGGAGATCGGGTTCGGATTTTTGTAAATGGCGACATTGTAAAATCAAGTGTTTATTTATCAGCAGGGTTTAATGGATTTACTTTTCCGTTGCAATCTGGGTTTAATAAAGTTGTATTTCAAGCCTTAAACCAAGGAACTTCTGGACCAAATACCGCGCAATTAGTTATCTACGACGAAGAAGGCAATACACTTTCCTCCAACCAATGGAACCTTTTAACGGGAAGAAAAGCAATGGTTACTATAATTAAGGAGTAGTTTTTTTGAAAGTAATTGCGATTTATTTATTTTTTTAAAATTATCATTTTTTAAGTAGGGTATTTCCAAACTCTATTGTTTCAGTATTAAACAGCATAAGTATATTTATTAAATTAAAAAATAATCTATGAAAAAATTAGTTTTCTTTTCGCTATTTTTTATAGCAAGTATTGGAGCAAATTCACAAAATTGGATAAAGGATATTGATGAAGCCAAGCAGATTGCTTCTGAAAAAAATCTTCGCATTATTTTAGTTTTTCAAGGATCAGATTGGTGTGCACCCTGTATAAAATTAGACCGTGAAATTTGGAGTACAGAAGAATTTAAAGCCTATGCAAAAGATCATTATGTTATGTTACAAGCTGATTTTCCTAGAAGTAAAAAAAATAAGCTGTCCAAAGAGCAACAAGAAAAAAATAATAAGCTAGCGGAAAAATACAACAAGAACGGATATTTTCCCTTCGTAGTAGTTTTAGATAAAAACGGAAAAGTTTTAGAAGAAACGGGTTATTTTAAAACTACTCCACAAGGTTATATTGAGCAATTAAATTCTTCTTCAAAATAATGTCAAAAACCTTGCTTATAGTTTGTTTTTTAATGTTTTCTGTTGTTGGTTTTTCGCAACAAAACTTTAAGAAAACCTTAAAGTTAATGGGAAGCCGTTTTGATATAACGGTGGTTGCCAATTCTGAAAATCAAGGAAATCAATACATAGACCTTGCAGTTTCAGAAATAGCTAGAATTGAAAAGGTAATTTCGTCTTGGGATCCTAATTCACAAACTTCAGAAATTAATAGAAATGCAGGAATTAAACCCGTAAAAGTTTCAGAAGAATTGTTCAATCTAATTGAAAGGTCTTTGGCAATTTCAAAATTAACCAATGGAGCTTTCGATATTAGTTATGCTTCTATGGATCGAATTTGGAAATTTGACGGTTCTATGAAAATAATGCCTTCCGAAGAAAATATAAAAGAATCTGTTTCAAAAGTGGGCTATAAAAATATAATTCTAAATAAAGAAAACCAAACCGTTTTTCTGAAACTAAAAGGTATGAAAATTGGTTTTGGAGCAATAGGAAAAGGGTATGCCGCCGACAAAGCAAAAGCATTGCTGTTAAATAACGGTGTAAAAGCCGGAATTATTAATGCTTCGGGCGATTTAAGTGCTTGGGGAAAACAAGCCGACGGGAAAAATTGGATGGTGGCAATTACCAATCCATTAAACAAAGCAAAAGCATTTTCTTGGTTTCCAATTGATAATGCTGCAGTGGTTACTTCTGGTAATTATGAAAAATATGTGCAATTTAATGGTGTGCGATATTCTCATATCATCGATCCAAGAACTGGATATCCCAGTACAGGAATAATAAGTGTTTCTATTTTTACGAAAAATGCTGAATTAGCCGATGCAATTTCAACTTCCATTTTTGTAATGGGCGTTAAAACGGGCTTAGATTTTATTAACCAATTAAAAGGAGTGGAGTGCATTATAGTAGATGAAGCCAATAAAGTACATTCTTCAAAAAATATTAAACTAGAAAACTCAAATTAACATGAAAAAAGGAATTTTAGCACTATTAGCAGTAGTTTCATTTAGTTCTTGTGTTGCTGTCAAGGAATACGAAAAAATAAATATCAATGACCCCGATATGAAATTATCCGATTATTCGGTCGATCGTTTTAAAAATAATGCATTGGTATATCGAGAAGCTTCTTCTGGTGGAAGTGGAGGAAAAACAGGCGGTGGTTGCGGCTGTAACTAAACTAAAATAAATCAAATCTTATTAAATTTTATCTAACTATTTTCTATGTATAAGAAATTCATATTATTCCTTTTTACTTTACTATTTTCTGTAATGTTGGTAGCACAAAATGACTCCACAACAGTTTATAAAAAACGAGTTTTAGAATCTACCGAAATAGACTTTTTAATGAGTTACTATGAACAAGATGGAAATAATGCATCAGTAACCGGAGGAATTGGAACCGAAGAACTTTGGGATATCACTCCAACTATTGTAGTTGCTTACCCGTTAAATGATGATGCTGTTTTAACGGTTGATATAGGTATATCTGCTTATTCTTCAGCATCCTCAAGTAATCTGGATCCTTTTGATAATTCGGGGGCATCTGAGGATTACGACGATGACGATGATGATGATGATGATTTTGGTAATAGAGCATCTGCTGCAAATGAGATACAAGGGAGTCCTTGGGTTGCCTCTTCTGGAGCTTCTGCCGAAGATGTTTGGGTTGGAGGAAGCGTTGGGTATAGTCACAGCTCTGATGACCGTAATTTTATATGGACAGGTCACCTGAGCTTTTCAGCAGAATACGATTATACTTCTACAGGAATTGGAGGTTCTATCTCAAAACTATTTAACGAAAAGAATACAGAATTAACCATTGGAGCTCAAGTTTATGTTGACTTCTGGAATCCTCAATACCCAACAGAATTGGATTCTTATTTACAAGCTGGCAGAGATTTAAATAATGGATACTTTCAAAACATAGATATTTTAAATCAAAACGGAAATATAATTGACAAATCTGGAAACAGTGGCCCAATATGGAACCCTGAGAGTTACAGTCTTATTGTGGATAAAGGAAGAAATACATTTTCAACTACTTTAAGCTTTTCTCAAATATTAAGTAAAAGAGCCCAATTTTCATTGTCCTTAGATATTGTTTATCAACAAGGTTGGTTGGCAAACCCAATGCAACGTGTTTATTTTGCAGATAAAGCAAATTATTATGTGGGTAATGCATCAAGTATTCCTAATTATACTTCGCCAGAAAACACGAATGTTTTTCATTTAGCAGACGATATAGAACGCTTGCCCGATACTCGGTTTAAAACTCCATTAGGCGTACGATTTAATTATTTTATTAATGAATTTTTAACCGTAAGAACCTATTATCGCTATTATTTTGATAATTGGGGAGTTACTTCACACACGGTAAATATAGAATTACCAATAAAAATAGGAAGCAAATTTACACTATACCCTTCCTTTAGATATTACACTCAAACGGCAGCCGATTATTTTGCTCCTTATAATGAGAACCTTTCTACAGACGAGTTTTATACTTCAGATTTTGATTTAGCAGCCTTTAATGCGAATCAATATGGTTTTGGAGTTTCCTATACTGATATTTTTGCCAAAGCTCATATTTGGAAATTTGGAATGAAAAGTATCGATCTTCGTTTTCACAAATACGATAGAAGTACAGGTTTAACTGCTTGGATTGTATCTGGAGGAGTGAAATTTGTGATGCAATAAAGAAAATGTGTTGGTTTTGTTTTGAGCCTAGTTTTATTTAGCAATAAATAGAATTGGGTTCTTTTTTAAATTTCAACAAAATGTAAAGCTAAGTTTACATAAAAACAATTATATCTGTCATATTGTAAAATTAACTTAATATACGTTGCATGAATTTAAAATCAGTTTCTGAGTGTGAAGATCGCAGAATCCTAAAATTTATAAATTTTAAATTTACTAATTATTATAAAAAAAATTGGTGTCTCAAGGCAAACTATAAATTCTATTGAAACCTATAGATACATGCCTTCCACCTTATTATCTTTAAAATTATCGAAGCTTTTTAATCAAAAGAATTCCCCGACGCTTGCGTCGGGTGTAGCGTAAGGATAGTTATTTTTGCGTTATGAGTGAGCATATTTATAAAAGTCATAATAAGAGTTTATTGTTATATCATTTAGTTTGCCCTATAAAATATAGGCGTAATGTTTTAAATGAAGAAGTTTCAATGACATTAAAAGAGATTTGTATAGAGATATCTACACGATATGAAATTTATTTTGTTGAGATTGGTTGTGATGAAAATCACGTTCATTTTTTGATACAAAGCGGACCAATGATGTCGCCTAAGAAGATTGTTAATACGGTAAAAAGTTTGACAGCAAGGGAGATTTTCAGGTTACATCCAGAAGTTAAGCGTTTTTTATGAGGTGGAAAGTTTTGGACATCAGGATATTATATTAATACGGTAGGACAATATGCGAACGAAGAAGTTATTAAGAAATATTTGAAAGGTCAAGGTAAAGTCACTGAATATAAAAAAATTCACACTTCACAGTTGAAATTGTTTTGATACCTTCGTGCCCTTGGGCCGAGGTAGTTCATTAAACCCTCTTCTTTCATAATTCTGTATAGTTTTTTATGATTAATCTGATAGCCATATCGCTTTAAATAAGCCGTCATTAAACGGTAACCACAATCTATAAACTCATGACTCAAAATATCTTTAACTGACTTAACAACAAAATCTTGACCCACCAATCCATATGACTTATGATAGGTGAATTTACTAGGTCTATTCCCTTTCTTACCAAGACTTGGGATACGATAATAACTACTGTGAACCATACCTACCATATTGATTATTTTAGTTTTACTGATGCGATGCTTTTTAAAAATAACATCAACTAAATCTTTCTTGGATCGGACGTCCCAAACTTTTTTTTTAGAAGTTCACGTTGAACTTCTAATTCAATTTCCTTATTGCTTAATAACTTACGCAGTATTCTATTTTCTTCCTCCGGTTGCTTTAACTCTTTACTACGAGTATCATAAGTAACTTTTAAACCTGCTTCTCCTTGATTGTCGTGTTTCTTCTTCCAACTGTATAAAGTCCCTGTGCTAAGACTATATTTTCGGCAAGTTTCAACAACTCCAATTTCTTCTGAAGATGATAAAATCTCCAACTTTTCTTGTAAATTCCATTTCTTGTATTTCATATTTCAAAGGTATTGTTTTGAAATTTAAAATATCACTCCGAACTTATAAGGGGATAAACTACTCTATACCCTTAAAGGCTGGTAGGTTTTGAGAATAAATTAATGAGATGTTAAATAGAATAACTAAAATTGGTATTTTTTTCATAATGTTTATTTTTAAATTTCCTTACTCTGTTTTTTTGGATTTTCGGTTTCCTCTTTCTAATTTTTAGGAAATGTAGTTGTGAAAATAGATGTAGGCAAATGTTAGTAGTCGTGATTTATAAAACAAGTGTCGAAATTTATAAATTCCGACATAAACAATATTGTAGATTAAAAAGAAAAACTATAAATTACATTTTATAAATAACTAAATAAAATTTATTGATGATTTCTGCAAAAAAGGTATTTTTTTTTATTGTTTGTTCTATTACCATTAGTGTTAAGGCACAAAATGAAGTAAAGGTTATATTGCCTTCTAATAGCTATGAGTCTTTAATTAAATTATATGATGCAAATGCAAACGACACTTTGGTTGCAAAAAAAATAGCACACGTTTATATTAATAAAGCAAAAAAGGATAACGATAGCACAAAAATAGCACGTGGTTATGCACGTTTGGCTTTTGTTTCAGAAAGAAGTACTGCTTTAAAATATTTGGATACAACAATCGCCCTTTCAATTAATAGTAAGCATAAAAATTTTCCAGCAGTAGGTTATTTATTTAAATCTCTTTATTTATTTAATAATGATGAATATGAAAAAAGCTTAAAAAATGCCATTTTAGGCTATAAAAGTGCTAAAAAGAAAGGCAATATTGACCAGCAATTAACTGCACTTCTTCAAATTAATAGTATTAATGCTATTTGGGGAGATTATAGGAAGGCATTAAATTCTGAGTTATTAACGTTAGATTTATTATTTAATAATAAAGAATTAGAAGGGTTTACTCAACATTATTTATACTCTTTAGAAGGAATTGGCAAATGCTATGTTAGATTAAATAAGCCAGACTCCGCATTAATATATTTTAATAAAGGAATTGTTGAAGCCTTAAAGGAAAAAGATTCTATAACTTATTATGCATTTGTTTCTAGAACTGGTACGGCTCTTTATAAAAAAAGAGACTTTAAAGCAGCTTTGGATAGTTTAATAAAAGGCGATATTATTAGGGAATCTTATAATAAAAAATACCTTCCTTACTATTATTACTATGTTGGAAGTACTCACTATAGCCAAGAAAATATTGATGAGGGGATTTTTTATTACAAAAAAATAGATTCAATTTATGAAAATAGCCGTGTATTACAGCCTGAGTTACCTATTGTTTATGACAGACTAGCAACCTATTATAAGAGTCAAGGTGACAAGGAAACTCAATTAAAATATTTATATAAGTTAATTCAAGTTAGAAAAATCATTAACACTAAAAGAATATTTATAAAAGAAAAAACAAGTCAAGATTACCATATTCCAAAATTACTGGAGGAAAAAGACTTGCTGATTACTGAATTAAATCAAAAAAACAATAAAGCCACTACAATAACATGGTTTATATTATTATTTTTAGGAATTAGTATTGCTTTTATATTTTATTATTTTAAGAGGCAGCGGCTTTTTAGGAGAAGGTTTGAAGAGTTAGAAACTCAGTTAGAACATCCAAAGAAAGATGAAGAAACAATTAATACTATTGAAACAGGAATTCCTGAGAATATTATTAACGATATATTATTAAAATTAGATACTTTTGAAAATGAAAGTAGTTTTCTTTCCTTAAACCTTTCCTTAAATAGCATGTCTAAAAGCTTTAATACAAATTCAACATATCTATCTAAGGTGATTAATTTAAAAAAGAATAAAAACTTTTCTCAATATATAAATGATTTAAGAATAGATTTTACAATTAGAGAGTTCAAGAACAATTTTAAATTTAGAAAATACACAATTAAAGCTATTGCAAATGAAAGTGGGTTTAAAAATGCAGAATCGTTTTCAAAGGCGTTTTATAAAAAATTTGGAATTTATCCTTCTTTCTATCTAAAACAATTAGAAAACAAAAAGGATTAAGTTTTTAAAACCTAACCCTTTTTATTTTAACTCTTTTATGAATTCTTATAATTTTGAGCTTTCTAGATTATCAAAATAAACAATCGCTTTTTTAAGATCTTTTTCGTTGTTTAGATCTAAATTATTTTCCTTCACATATTTTTTAACCTCTTCCTTTTTTTCGCCAAAAACTTTTAGTTTTTTATTTTTTGAAGAAGGGAATTCGTAATATTTTCCGTCTTTGGTAACAATATAATAAACTGGTCTGTCTTTGAAAATAGCAGGCGTGTCTGTAGTAATAGAAGTAGTTGCTTTTTTTGCAGGAGTAAATTTCTTTACTAATTTTTTGTAAAAATTATATTTTTCTCCTTCAAATAATACTAGAAAATAACCCCCGTTTTCAATACCACCTTGATAAGGTGCGAAAATAAAAATATCTTCATTAATTTTCACGTAAATATCTATTGATTTAGTAAGTGGTTTTGCTTCGTCATCGCTTGTTGTCATCGATTCTTTCACTTCTATCTCGTCTGAAATTGCATTATAACGTAGAGCAATATTATTTGCTAACAAAGTACTCTTTTCGTAGATGTTTCCTAGTAAAAAAACAGGGGTGGCGTATGGAGTTCCGTTGTAGCTGTCAACATCGGAGTAATCTATTCCGTTATCAAGTCTTTTAATGAACTCATCTAATTGATAGAACCTGTTCATTGTTTCCATATTACCTGGCGCCGCATTTATTTGTATTGTATTTGAGTACTGTGCGTAGATGCTCGTTGTATTACTTATAAAAAGGAGCAAAATAATTAATACTGATTTTTTCATAACATTTTTTTTAGTTTAGCTTACTCTATAGACTATTTTAGATTTCGCTAGGTTTATAGCAACAAAAGTAATTACGAATTATATAGTAGCCAAATATTTAATATTAATATTTGTTGAATTGTTGTCGAAATTTATAAATTAAGACAAGAATTTAAGGTGATAATCTAATATTCCTGTGAGATGAAAGTTTAAATAAACTTCAAGCTGTTTTGGTTTAAGTGTCAGACATTCAGATTGATAATGCGGTAAATTTGGGAGCTTAAAAAACCAAATTGTTACTTTAGAAGCCAAATATTTACGATTTACTCAAATAAGCGAGGAGGGTTTTTTATACTCAAAAAGCACACTTTATAACGTGTTATAATACGTAATAAGTTTAATTAGGTGGCTTTCCTTTTTTATATTTAAGCTGTTATCCTTAATATAATTTTTAAGCTCTTTGTGATGATTAGCGAAAGATTTAATTTTACCTTTTTTTGATTTAGGTAATTCAGTAAATTCATCATTATTTACTAATAAAAGAGTTTCTTTAGATATATAAGTAGGGGGAATGTCAGAAGTTATTGAATTTATGGATTTCTTGCCCTCTCTAATTTTTTTATTATATTTTTTATATAAACTTATTGTTTTCCCATCCGAAAGCACCTCGAAATACCCGTTAACATCAGGGTTTTGACTATAAGGAACATAAACAAATTGTTTATTGTTAATAATTACATATATATCTTCTGTTTGTTTTAAAACTTTAGATTGATTTTGATTAAATTCAATTTCAAATAAATCTTTACTGGCATTGTATCGCAAATTTACATTTTTTTTGATAGCAATGTTTTTTTTAAAAATTATTCCTCTTTGAAAATCTTCCGCAAAATATGGGCTTCCAGAAACACTCTGTTGGGCATTTTTTAAATTTACAGTTTTAGTCATTAAATACTCATTGTCATTTGGATCATCAAATGGCTTTTGAGAAAATGAGGTAATAAAAATAGAAGTAAAAATGTAAAATAATAATGTCCTTTTCATAGCTTTTTTTTCAATGGCAAATATATCCTTTATGTTTTGTTTTTAAATGTATAATATTGTTAAATAAACTTTAATTATAATACATTTAATTTAAAGAATATTAAAGGTAATTTCATTAATTGAGTTATATAATAAAAAGATAATATTACTGTATTTATAAGTGCTAATAGTTAATCCCTATAAAATCTTACCGTTTTTTAAGGTTTATTAGTAGTTATTATTTTAACCAAATCTCCAACAATACATTTCCCTTTGTTCTGATTGTACCAAACCTGAATTTCTTTTTTAAATTGTGGAGTTAATGTTTCGTGTTTTGCTTTAAAATCTTTTGTCATTTGTAACACCGTAGAAGGAGATGATCCCCAGACGTTAATTACTTCTTGAGTATCGTTATCAAAAATAATTAATTTTGGAATTGACATAGAGCCATTTGTTAAAAAAAAAATTCATTAATTCTATGTTTTTATCACGATGTAGTACCTTAAAATCTATGTTTTCTGCTAATTCAGAAACTTTATTCATTACAGGTATCGAGTGTGCAGCATCACCACACCAACTTTCGGTGAGTACTATCCAAGTTTGATTTTCTTTAAAGCCTCTAAATTTTTCAACTATCGAATCCTCCACTTTTATGGTTTTGTCCAATCGTTTCATTCTCGCATTATTTAGTAAAGTATAATGCGAAAGCGCTTCCGATTGGTAGGGTCCAGAGCTGGTTCCATCCTCAACGTGTTTGGCAACTTGTGTTCTAAAATCTGTATAGTTAATTGCTTTATTGATACTTTCTTTTACTAAGGTATTTACTGCGGTGTTTGTTTTATTCATTATTTTCATAGCACATAAGACGCTTAATTTAACACAAACTTACTATATTAGATTTCAATTCTGAAATATGACAAAACAACGATGTTCTTGGTGTGGCGATGATCCTCTTTATGTAGCTTATCATGATAACGAATGGGGATTGCCTGTTCGGGATGATAGAACTTTATTCGAATTTTTACTTCTCGAAACCTTTCAAGCAGGTTTAAGCTGGATTACTATTCTTCGGAAAAGAGAAAACTTCAGAAAAGCTTTTGATGATTTTGATTATCAGAAAATCGCTAATTATTCGGAAGATAAAATAGCTTTTTTATTACAAGACGCAGGAATTATTCGAAATAAATTGAAAGTAAATTCGGCAGTAACAAACGCTCAAAATTTTATTAAAATTCAAAAAGAATTTGGAAGTTTCAGTAAATATATTTGGGGTTTTGTTGATGGAAAGCCTATTAAAAACACACTTAAGGCTTTAGCTGAATGCCCTGCAAATACATCTTTGAGTGATAAAATTAGTAAAGATTTAAAAAAACGAGGATTTAAATTTGTGGGTTCTACCGTTATTTATGCTCATATGCAAGCCACGGGAATGGTGAACGACCATTTAGTAGATTGTTTTAGATATAATGAAGTTTAATTAGTACCGCCAACAGCTAAATATACACTATTTTCAGAATACAATCCCATTGCTTTAAGCGATTGTTTATAACGATACAATAAGGTTTCATCGATATTTTTTTCAGTTTCAAAAAGCTTTTCAAACCATTTTATAGAAGCGTTATAATCACTTTTAAAATAACAAGCATTTGCTAGTTCCTTATAAACTTGTGGGGTTCCGAAGCCTTCTTTGACAACTTGAGTATAAACTTTTACAATATCAATATCTCTATTAACATCTGTTTTTTTCTTCGTTTGAGAAAACGAAATGGACGAAATTCCAATAAAAACTATTAATAGTCTAACCTTGTACATAAGTGGGGATAAAAAGATAGAAAGTAAAAATGCTTATTCCTAATCACTTATGCAAATAAATTCGATTAAAAACACCAAATTTTGTGATACTTTACTTACATTTTAAATGTGTTAAAAATACTTCCCTAGTTATTTCTTCGGCTCCTAAACTTTCTAAATGTGCAGTGTACATTTGACAATCTATTAAATGATAACCTTTTGTTTTAAGTTTTTCAATCAAATAATAAAACCCAACTTTTGATGCATCACTCATTTTATTGAACATACTTTCTCCACAAAAAACTTTTTTATCAGGCAAATCTATTCCGTACAAACCACCTACCAATTCATTTTTAAACCAAACTTCTACTGAAACTACAAAACCTAATTTGTGAAGTAAAGAATAAGCATCTTTCATGTTTTCGGTAATCCAAGTACCTTGTTGTCCTTTTCTATTAATTTGAGAACAATTTTTAATTACTTCTGAAAAATTTGTATTAAAAGTTACTTGGTATTTGTTTTTAGCTATTGTTTTTTGAAGGCTTTTTGAAACCTTAAAATTTTCAGGAAACAATACCATTCTTGGGTTGGGACTCCACCACAAAATAGGTTGATCTTCTTCAAACCAAGGAAAAATTCCGGAGCGATAGGCATGCATTAATCGTTTTACAGACAAGTCGCCTCCAACAGCTAAAAGCCCGTATTGGTCAGCTTCTTCAGGTTTTGGAAACCATATAGAATGTGATAAATAATTCATTATAAAAATAATAATCCGAGAAGAAAAATCACCGTTCCAACTACCATTAATAATAAGGTATAAGGAAGAATGTCTTTTGCTTTTAGTTTGGTAATTCCCAATAATGGTAATGCCCAAAAGGGTTGTAACATATTGGTAATTTGGTCGCCATAGGCCAATGCCATTATTGCTTTGGGCAAAGGCACTCCTAATTTTAAAGCAGATTCTACCACAATAGGCCCTTGTATTGCCCATTGACCACCACCACTGGGCACAAATATATTTACCAAACCGCTACTAAAAAAGGTGAAAATAGGAAGCGTTGTTGGTGTTGCAATACTTACAAAGAAGTCGGCAATTTGCACCACCATTCCACTATCTCGCATAATTCCCATAATTCCGAAATACAAAGGGAATTGAATTAATATTCCTGTAGCTCCTTTAATAGCTTCTTCAACGGCAGTTAAAAAACTTTTAAAATTTTGATGTAGTATTAAAGCCAATCCCAACATAAAAAAGTTTAGCATATTAGGAGTAATAACCATTTTTAATAATGAATCTGAATACTTATAAAAAAACGTTCCTAGAATTAACAAACCAAATCCAACTCCGAAGAATTTAGAAAGGTCTATTTTTTCGGCACCTGAAAAGTTGGATTCTTCACTTTCAATTCCTTTATAAATAGGAAGGTTAATAGGAGTGAAGGGTGCTTTTTTTCCTATTTTATACAATACCAATGGAAGTACAATTAATAAAATCCCAAATAAAATTAAGTTGAAACTACTAAAAACAGTTTCAGAAAAAGGGATTAAATCGGGAAGTTTTGCAATTAATGAAGCGTCACCAACTCCAGTCATTAAGCTTGCTAAATGGCCACTTTCGGCAACTTTTAAAGGTGCGGAACCGCTAATGCCTCCGTGCCAGATCATTAGTCCAACGTATCCTGAAGCACCTACTAATGGATAATTAATTTTAAATCCTCTTAGCTGTGAAGCTTCGGCTACTTTACGAGCCATAATAGCTCCAAAAATTAAACCCAATCCCCAATTAAAAAATGAAACGATCATTGTGCAAGCACTCACCAATAAAACGGCATTGGAAGTATTACTTACCAAATTAGTTAATCTTACAATGAGTAAATTCATTGGTTTGCTTAAAACTAATATATGTCCAAGCACCAAAATAAGCATCATTTGATAAGCAAATACTAGTAAGGAGTTATTCCAAATACCACTTTCCCAATAACCTAAAATTGTTAATATATGTGACTGATCTGTGGGTGCTTCTGTAAAAAACAACGCTAACAGCATCGTTAATAAGGTTAATAAAACAGCAATTGCAAAAGGGGAAGGCATGAACCTTTTAAAAACGGTCTCGATGGTTTGGGTGAAATTCATGTTATAAAAATACAAAAAGCTTAAAGATTATTTTAAGCATATTTCAGGACGGGACAAATAACTTTATAACAGTTGGTATTAGAATAGTAGCCGATTTCGGAAGTAAAATTTTCAATTTACTACTAAGTTTCTTGCGGACTACAATGCTCATATTTACTGCTATTTCGACTATTATTTTTATATTTTGTTGCCAGTAGTTACTACTTTATATGTTCATCAATATTCACATTCAATCCTTTTGCAATTCCTGCACCTAATTTAGGACTTACTCTAAACCAATGACATAATTGGCGGTTGATAATTTCATCTTTCTTATCTCCATCAATTCCACTCATTGCACCAACAATATTACTAATTGTATTTTGTTGTTGTTCGTTTGTCATTACTTCTTCAAACAATCCTTTTGGTTGGGAATAATGGTCGTCATCCTTTTGGTTTCTATCAAAATAGGCAACTTCATTACTGTCTAAATTGTAAGATGGACTTTTATGTTTGTCATCTACATAATTACCGTCAAAACTATTGGGGAAATGATTCTTAGAACTTCCTCCATTTCCATCAAAACGCATTGGTCCGTCTCTATGATAATTGGTTGTTGCATACGGACATTTGTTTACAGGTAAGGCATTATAATTTGCTCCAATTCTATAACGTTGGGCATCTGGATAGGCGAAAATTCGTCCTTGTAGCATTTTATCTGGCGAAAAACCAATTCCGTCAACTAAATTTGAAGGTGCAAATGCTGCTTGTTCAACATCTTGAAAGTAGTTTTCTGGAATTTTATTTAATTCCATTTCTCCTACATCTATTAATGGGAAATCTGAATGTGGCCAAATTTTAGTTAAGTCAAAAGGATTCCATTGAAAAGATTTAGCTTCCTCTAAGGTCATTATTTGAATTTTTAATGACCATTTTGGAAAATCACCATTTTCAATAGCATTTACTAAATCTCTTTGAGAATAATCAGGGTCAGTACCTTTTAATTCTGTTGCTTCAGCATCTGTAAATGTTTTGTTTCCTTGCTTTGTTTTGTAATGAAATTTTACGTAAAAACGCTCGTTATCTTTGTTTACTAATGAAAAAGCATGACTTCCGTAACCATTCATATATCTATAGCCATCAGGCGTTCCTCTGTCTGACATTAATATTAAAACTTGGTGTAAACTTTCAGGGTTTAACGACCAATAATCCCAAACTGCTGTAGCGTCTTTACAGTTTGTTTTTGGGTTTCTTTTTTGTGTATGAATAAAATCAGGAAACTTTTTAGCATCTTTTATGAAAAATACGGGTGTATTATTCCCTACAATATCCCAATTACCTTCTTCTGTGTAGAATTTTACTGCGAAACCTCTTGGATCTCTTTCTGTATCTGCCGAACCTTTTTCTCCTCCAACGGTAGAGAAACGGACAAATAGTTTTGTTTCTTTTCCTATCTCAGAAAATAAATTTGCTCTGGTGTATTTAGAAATGTCGTGAGTTACTGTAAATTTACCAAAAGCCCCTGTTCCTTTAGCGTGTACAATTCTTTCTGGAATTCGTTCTCTATTAAACTGTGCTAATTTTTCTTGTAAAAAAAAATCTTGTAATAATGCAGGTCCTCTTTCTCCTACTGTTTGGGTGTCTTCATAATGATTTACTGGGCAACCCGTACTTGTGGTGATTTTTTTATTTTTTGACATATTTTCATGATTTGTTTAAAGATACAAAGGTGTTAGCAAAATCGCTATAAATTAAATTGATTGAGATTATAGTTTTGTCAAGTTAGTCAAAAAAAACGACAAAGTCAAGTGCTAGTTAAGCGGGTTAATCAATAATTACCAACTTTCAAGCACAAAAAAACAGATTCCTTATATAAAAAGAAATCTGTTTTAAAATATTTTTTTAGCGTTTTACTAAAACGGTAAATCGTCTGCAGCTTCAGTAGTGGTGTTGTCGGTAGTTTCAAACGCATCTTCCGAGGTTACCGTAGGCATTGGAGGCATATCTCCTTCAACGGGTGCTGTAGCCAAGTTTTCAATACGCCAACCTTGAATGGAGTTAAAATACTTAATTTCGCCTTGTGGGTTGGTCCATTCTCTTCCTTTTAAATTAATGCTAATTTTAACGTCTTGACCTATTGCAAAATTGTTTAATAAATCTGTTTTGTCTTGTACAAATTCCACCATAATTGATTGTGGATATTGTTCTGCTGTAGTTACAACAACCTCTCTTTTTCTAAAACCATTACTTCCAAAAGTTTGTGTTTCTCCTATTACCTTAATTTTTCCTTGTACTTCCATGTTCACTACCCGCCCCGAGCGGGTATCTTTTTTAATTATTATTTATTTTTATTTTCTATTGAAGTGCCCTGAGTGATTTCGTTTTTCAGAATCCCGATAACTATCGGGAGTATCGAAGGGTTTATTTCTATTTTCAATCTGGGTTGCATCGAAGGGTTACTTAATATTCATCAAATCTATCGCCAACAACAACCTAAAGGCATCAAAAACCACTCCTTTTCTAAGCATATCTTGTGCTTGTTTTTGCGTGTTTTCTTTGTTTGCAATATTAATGTGAGGGCATTTTTCAATTCCCATTTTTACAAATTCTCGCACTTCTTCTTCGCTAGGTATTCGTTCTGAATTTCCTAATATTCCCAAATCGTTTCCAGTTAAAATGGTACTGTTTCTAATCGATTCAGGTAATGCATCTACTCCTATTCCCATAGTTCTTATTGGTTTTTGTACTTCAAATATTCCTTCTTTTGCCCTACTGTACCAATTGCCACCCATTCGGGCAACGGTATCAATTTTTAAGGGATCTATTTTTTCTTCAGCATCTAAAATGGATTCATCTATATGTAATTTTACAACTTCGGCAATTATTAAATTTCCTGCTCCTCCTTCGGTTCCTAAAGCGATTACTTCATTTACTTTACATTCAAACTGTATGGGCGCTTCCTTTACTCGTGGCGGTTTTATTAGATCTGAAGCTATTTCCGTAAAGCCAGCTTTTGCAAACTCGTTAACTCCTTGGGCATATTCCGTAGAAGATAAAGACATTTGTTGCACCATCGCGTGGTTAACAATATTAATGACAACTTCTTTGGTTTTTAAAGCGTTTTCTAAAGTGTGTTTAGTAGTATTACCTCTAACTCTTCGTGCTGGCGAAAAAATTAATATTGGCGGATTGGCACTAAACACATTAAAAAAACTAAAAGGCGATAAATTTACATTTCCATCCTCATCTACCGTACTTGCTAATGCAATAGGGCGAGGCGAAACGGCACTTAACAAGTAGCCATGTAGTTTTGCTGTTGAAATATCTTTTGGATTGATAGAAATCATAGTTTGCAAATATATTGAAACCAACACATTTGTAAAAATTAGTTTATACAATAATATCAACATATTTGCTTTATATTTAAAACGTAAAAAAAATAGCTTTAAAATGTTTAAAAACACATCACTTACTCGCGGGTTTTTCTTTGTCGCATCTATTGGTATAATTACCTTAATTATGTGGAATACTTTTTCGTTTTTTAAAAGATTGAAGGAAAACGAACGAACCAAAATGGAAATTTGGGCAATCGCACAAGAAGATTTCAATAAAAGTGAACAGTTAGAACTCAGTTTTAGTCAGACTTCTTTGGAAGTAATTCAGAGCAATACCACTACTCCAATGATTTCTTTTAGTCCGAAAGAAGAAACGTATATTTCTAGAAATATTCCTAAAAATAGAATTGATACACCAGAAAAAAGAGATTGGTTAATAACACAGTTTACGGAAGAGTATCAGCCTATTGAAGTAACCTATGAAGGCGAAATTATTCAAATTATTTACTTCGGAAACTCACCAATTATCAATAAAATTAAATACTATCCCGCTTTTTTAATATTGATAATGTTGTTGTTTTTTACGGCAATTTATTTCTTTTTTAGAACCGCAAAAGCTGCCGAACAAAACAAACTTTGGGCAGGAATGGCAAAGGAAACCGCTCACCAAATTGGAACGCCATTATCCTCCCTTGTAGGATGGACAGAAATCTTGCGATCTGAAAATGTAAACCCAGAGTATATTGTTGAAATGGAAAAAGACATAGACCGTTTGCAAACTATCACCGAGCGATTTTCGAAAGTTGGGTCGGTGCCTACCATGAAGAAAACCGATGTAGTAGCCGAAACCAAATCATCTTTCGATTATATGAAAAGTCGATCTTCTAAATTGATAAATTTTTCTTTAGAAATTCCTGATAGCCCCTTGTATGTAAAACTAAATCCGCAATTATATGGATGGACAATAGAAAATTTAGTAAAAAACGGAATTGATGCAATGAAGGGAAAAGGAGATATTCATATTTCAATTACAACCAATTTAAAATCGGTATTCATTCAAATTTCAGATACTGGAAAAGGAATTCCGAAAAAGAATTTTAAAACAATTTTTAAACCAGGTTTTACTACTAAAAAAAGAGGTTGGGGCTTAGGGCTTTCGCTTGCAAGTCGTATTATTGAAGAATACCACAAAGGAAAAATTAGAGTACAAAAAAGTAGTGCCAGTAAAGGAACTGTAATGGAAATTGAATTGCAACAACTGCCAGATTAAAGGTTGTCGCTAATCTTTTTTGCTAAAGCCACAAAATCTTCTTGTGACATAGAAACTTTATGTTTAAACGACATATCTTTCATTTCGTTTAAAGGAATTAAATGAACGTGAACATGAGGTACTTCCAAACCAATAACGGTCATCCCAACGCGATCGCAAACAACAGTTTTTTCGATGGCTAAACCAACTTTTCTTGAAAATTTTAGTAATCCTAAATAGGTTTCTTCATCCAAATCTAACAGTTTGTCAACTTCCTTTTTAGGTACACAAAGTGTGTGTCCTTTTGTGTTTGGATTGATATCTAAAAATGCAAAAAAATGTTCATCCTCTGCTACTTTGTAACAAGGAATCTCACCATTAATGATTTTTGTGAAAATGGAAGCCACAATTAAATTCTAGAAATTTCAAGAATATCAAATTTCATGGTGCCATTGGGTACAACTACTTCGGCAACATCACCTACTTCTTTACCTAATAACCCTTTGCCGATGGGAGAATCTACCGAAATTTTTCCACCTGCTAAATCAGATTCACTTTGTGCTACCAATTTATAAGTCATTTCCATTCCGTTTGTTTGATTTTTAATTTTAACCGTAGAATGTATCAATGCTTTTGAGGTGTCTAATTGCGATTCGTCAATAATTCTGGCAGTTGAAAGTGTTGCTTCCAGTTTTGAGATCCGCATTTCTAACATTCCTTGTGCTTCTTTTGCAGCATCGTATTCTGCATTTTCACTTAAATCTCCTTTATCTCTAGCTTCGCCAATAGCATTTGATGCTGCTGGACGTTCTATATCTTTTAATTGACTTAATTCAGCTCTTAATTTTTTTAATCCTTCCGCAGTATAATATGATACTTTACTCATAACTCTTCATTTTTAAAATAATACTAATTTTTTTTCTCTGAAAAAATTCCTACCCAAGTAGCAATAAAAAAAATCCCATACGAGATGGGATTGCGAACCACAAAGATAGTGAAAAATTAATTATTGTGTTTAATTATTGTATTTTTGAACTCTAAAATTGCTTTGAAAATGAAAAATCTACTAGTTGTACTTCTACTAAGCATCACGCTGTTTAGTTGTAATAAAAGCGACGATAATAATAACAATACAAACAACCCTTTTTTAACAACACCACCAGTTAATCTTAGTTTAAATTTATCACTTCCTGAATATAATCCACTTAGGTTTCCAGGAAATAGCGTGATAATTTCTAACCAAGGAATTAAAGGAATTGTAGTCTATTCTGTGAATGAAAATTTCTATACTGCTTTCGATTTAACCGATCCAAATCATGTGCCAAATACTTGTTCAAGAATGGATATTATAGGTATTGAAGCCTCATGCGATTGCGGTGATGATAATATTTATGATATTATAACTGGACAAAATTTAAACGATCAATCACTTTATCCAATGCAGCAATATAGAGCCGAAAGAAATGGCGACGTTATTAACGTATTTAACTAAGTTAAAATTTTAAGGTTACTCCCAACAAAAAATTTAGGGTTGCTTGTGGATAATATCCAGCACCTTCAATGGTTGTAGTCGCATCTGGATCTGACCAAGTATCATCGTAGGTAAAAAAATAGCCGTTGGAAATATACTCGGCATTAAAAATATTATTTACCAAACCCGTGATAACGACTTCATTTAAAAATGGAATGCTATTAATAGTATAAACTACATTGAAATCATTAATAAAATAGGCATCTAGTTTTGAAGTTTCACTATCTATATTTCCTATATATTGCTCTCCTACATATTTAGTTAATAACGCCAACTGAAGGGTTTTTATAGGCTCATATTCCAATCTATTTGCTGCAACAATATTTGGCGAAAAGGAAAGGTTGGTACTTCCTAAATTTACCAATTCACCATCTCTTGAACTAACAAAATTTTTATTTTTATTACTGCTGAAAGCAATGTTTGGTATAATTCTTAGATTGTCTAAAACTGAAAAATTTGCATCAATTTCAATTCCTAATCGATAGCTATTACCACTAGTTGCTCTAATTGGCGCACCTACATCGTCAATGGCTCCTGTTAAAACTAATTGGTCTTTGTAATTCATAAAATAGATGTTGGTGTTTATCCTCGATTTTTTAGTTGAAAAACGCCAACCCAACTCAAAATCATCTAATTTTTCAGCTTTTGTAACTCCGTTTTCAAAATCACTTCTTCTAGGTTCGCGATTGGCTCTTCCGTACGAAGTGTAAAACTGATTTTTTGAATTCAATTCATAAGTTAATCCAGTTTTTGGATTGAAAAAGTTAAACGTTTCATTTACAGCTAAAGGAACCTTATCGGATGTTAAACCCGAAGTTTTATAACTGATAAATCTTCCTTGTAAATCACCGTAAACACTCCATTTATCGTTGATGTTATACGTTGCTTTTGAAAAAACAGTAAATTCATTTTTGGTTCCATTACCTTCATAATAACGATCTCTAATTTCGGAAGTACTTGCGTATTTTGCCCAAATAACTTCACCATAATGATCGCCATCGTAATAGCTATAAAACGCTCCAGCTGTAAAATCTATATTGTCTTTTTTGTAATTTATATTGGTGTTGATTACATAAAAATCATTGTCTAACCAACGTCTTCTTATTAAATCGGTTTCATTTATAATTTCTCCTCCAATTTCTATGGGTTCAAAATTGTAAAATTCAAAATCCTGATCTTCCTTGTATTGTTCAAAATATCCCCTTCCGTAGGTGTAATTTAAACCAACGTTGCTAGTCCAATAATTATTTAATCGTTGGTTCCAATGCAATTGATAGTGATCTTGATTGTAATTATCTACTTCGTTATCGTAAAACTGTATAGTTCCATCGTCATCAGTATATAAACCTGCTGGATTAAAGGTTCTGTCGCTCTCTAATGTTTCTGCATCAATACCATACCAAGCTTGGTAGGTTTTTTCTTTTCCGCCGAAAACCAAAGCTTTTATCAAGGTGTTTTCTGAAACATAAGCACCTTGAAGAAAATAAGATTTTAGGTCGGAACTCGCTCTATCAATATATCCGTCGGAAGTTATTTTAGAAATCCTTCCTGAAACTTCAAAGTGGTTGTTCAGCATTCCTGTACTGAATTTCAAATTGTATTTTTGAGTATTAAAGGATCCAAACGAAGTATTGATCTCGCCATAAGCTTCCTTTGAAACGGCATCGCTTAAAATATTCAAACTCGCCCCAAAAGCTCCCGAACCATTGGTTGAAGTTCCCACGCCACGCTGTAATTGCATACTTTCTACCGAAGAAGCAAAATCGGGCATATTTACCCAAAAAGTTCCTTGACTTTCAGCATCATTGTATGGAATACCGTTGATAGTAATGTTTACTCGAGAAGCATCACTACCTCGAACTCTTATATAAGTATATCCTACGCCTGCACCAGCATCTGTAGTAGTTACCACCGATGGTAAATAGTTTAACAAAATAGGAATGTCTTGACCTAAATTACGTTTAGCAATTTCTTCTTTTTCAATATTAGAATGTGGGATAGGTGCATCTTTGGCTACTCTAATTGACTGAATTAACACTTCGTCCAACGTTTCGACTGTAGTACTGTCTTTTGTTTTTTCTTGTGCTGATAGGTTTAGAAATAATAATCCAAATCCTAAGGTAAAAATTAATTTTTTCATTCGTAAAAAGCTTACGAACAAAAGGGATAATTGTTCTTTTTGTTAATTTTAATTGTGCTGAAAGTGTTGCTTTCATTTTCCCTAAACAGCATTACCTGTTCTAGGTTCTATGGGTATAATCTCAGCCATTTCTAATTATGAGTTCAGAATTATGAATTATGAGTTTAAAAACCCAACACTCTTAACTTCTCACTCAGTACTAAAAAAAAAGCACCCCTTTGAGATGGTACAAATATACTTATTTAATCAATATTTGGCGGTTTCCTGTTTGTTTTTTTAAGCGCTTGATTTTTTTTAGATTTTAATCTTTTTGCTATGGAAGTCTTAGAAGGTTTTGTTTTTTTTCGAGGCTTTGGTTGCTTTATGTTTTCCTTTATAAGTGTTATTAATTTATCAATGACTAATTTTTTGTTTTTATGTTGACTTCGAGAATCGCTACAAGTTAATTTTATGAATCCTTCGGAAGTTATTTTTGAAGAAATTTTGACTTGTAGTCGTTCTTTTTCTTCTTCAGATAAGCCTTCAGAAGTAGTAATATGAAAACTTACTTCTACTTTTGAAGCTGTTTTATTTACATGCTGTCCTCCGGGACCACTACTTCTAATGGCTTTAAAGTTTAATTCAGTTATTATTTTTTCTGTATTCATTTTGCAAAGCCAATAGGCACAAAAGTTTTAAATTACATTATTTTTTTACAGTTTATCGCAGATTCATTTAATAGAATTCTCTAAGCATTTGAGCGATGTTCTTTGCTTAATAAATCGTTAACTGTTTTTACGGGATTAAAGGTTATTAGTGGAACTTCTACGAAAATAGTGTTCCAGTTTGCCATTGCTCCATTCCACAAACCCGGAAGCTCTAAAGCTTTTAGTGTTTTTCCGTTTTTTGATTTTTCTGAAATAATACCTGAGTTTGGATCTGTAAATTTTGTTAAATCGAATTTATTTCCCCTAAAATCACGAATTCCACAAACCAAATCTACTGGATTAAAATGAGTTGCTTCGTTAACAATTGATTGGTGATGTTCGTTATTTGGATTAATTTGTGATAATTCAACAATTTGAAGCGTGGTTTCCCCCTTTTCATTTTTAACCCAAAAAGGGCCACCACCAGGAGCACCAGTATTTTTAACTACTCCGCAGATTCGTAACGGCCTGTTTAAAATATCAATCAGTAATGTTTTGTTATCTGGTGCGTTCTTAATGTTTAGTTCATTCCATAAAAACAATTTGATTTCATTAATTTTTTCAATAGATAAGTCATGGTCTGTAAGCAATTTTAAATATGAAAATACTTTTTCTTGAACCCAAAGTAACTTACCAGCCAGCACTTTTTTGTAGTGAGTAATTTGTTCGACAAACTCTTCAGTAACAACATTGTCTATGTTTTTTATAAAAATAATATCGGCATCTATGTTGTTTAGATTTCCTAATAAAGCGCCATGTCCTGAAGGTCTAAGAAGGCATTCGTTTTTTGAGTTTTTGAAAAGAGAATTGTCTATATTAACAGCAATGGTGTCAGTTTCTTTTTTTTGAAATGAATAAGAAATATGAAATTCGGTTTTTGTTTTTTTTGAAACACGTTTTTTTACTGCCTCAAATTCTTTCTTAAAATAAGTAACATGCTTTTTCGAAAAGGTAAAGTGCAAATAGGCATTATTGTTCACCGAAGCGTAAAAAGCAGCTTCGTATAAATGTTCTTCAAAAGCAGTGGTTGCGTATTTTGTATATTTATGAAATGGAATTAATCCTTTAGGTAAACTTCCAAAATTAAGCCCCTTTTCTTCCAACATTGTTTTTACCAGTAAATGTGTTCTAACTCCTTTGGTGCCGTGTTTAAAATCAGGATAATTTTCTCTAATTTTTTTACGAACAGCATTTAAAAAAGCAAAATCTTTAATTGAATTTACAAATTTAGAAAGTTGTTGGTGGTTTCCTGTTTTTAGATACTTGTTTAAACCTAATTCTTCAGGATTGTAATTTTCTAAAAATTCAAATAAAAACTGAAACATTCTTGTTGCAGCACCTGAAGCAGGAACGAATTTTACAATTTCTAAATTGTTCTTCTTGCTGTCGTAAAAATCGATTAATTTTTGTTGGTTTTCTACCGAAATAGCTTCAATACCATTACCAATAGAGGCTGTGGTTGCAACTTCTACAAAGGGAATTCCTAATGAAAAAGCTTCCAATTGACGGTACACTTTTTCAAGGGTTAGTCCATAGTTTTTAAAAAACGTTATGTCTTGTTTTGTGAGATTCAAATTTTATTTTTTAGAAGTTTATCAATATGTTTTATAGCTTTTTCTAAACGCTCTTTTTTCCCTCCTTTTAACAGAATATAAGGTCTATTATTATTTTTTAATGCTTTTTCGAAAGCGTTAAACATTTCTTTACGCTCTTCGGGTTTGTCTCTTAAATCATCTGCTTCCCAAGGGGTGTCAATAAAGGTTAATAAATATAAACTGTAGGTGTTTTTAACGGCATATTTATCTAATAGTGGGTCGCATTTTCCCGAGTAATATTCTTCAGAATAAACTTTTGTTTCCAATAAATCGGTGTCGCAAACCAAGACGGTATCTGTTTTTTTAGCCGAATTATTTTCTAACTTCATCTGCCCAATTGCAATTGGGAGCAAATCGGACTGCTCACAAGTTTTACGTTCATTATTCCATTTTTTCTGAAGATATTGACGTGCATATTCTGGCACCCAAACCGAATTATAATGTCGAGCTAACTGTTTCGCTAATGTTGTTTTGCCAGTAGATTCTGGGCCAAACAATACGACTTTTATACAATCTGATTTTTCTTGTTTAAGCTTTTTTTCCATTCGTTATATCCTAAAAATGCTAACACCAAAAAGATGGTGTACTGTATTCCTGTCATACCATAACCCTTCACAAAATACAAAGGAATTGAAACTACATTGGTAATGATCCAGAAAATCCAGTTTTCTATTTTTTTATTTGCCATTAACCACATTGCTACAAACGCAGCTGCTGTTGTAAAAGTATCAATATACGGTGTTGCCTTCCTAAATTCTACCAAACTTCCCGAACTTATTTTCTGAAATACATATTGAATACTTTCTGAAAAACTTAAATCGGGCATTACCTCATAATATCGATACACCACAATCACAAAAATCGCTGTGAATACAAAAATAGCAAAAGCCTTGAGTTTATCTGAAGTATTTGTGCGAGTTATTTTTAAACCTACATTAGTCTCACTAGAAATTCGAGTCCACATATACCAACCATATAAACTCATTAACGTATAATAGATGTTGATGATTAAATCTCCATACAATGCCCATTGTGACAATAAATATACATACAGTCCTGTGCTAATAATCCCAGTTGGATAGACTAATATGTTTTCTTTTTTAGCGTAAAAAACACTTATGATGCCAAATACAGCAGCGATTAATTCCAACGAAATATTCAGCGCAGAAGCGTTTATATAGGGTTCTAGAAAAAAGTCTATTAATGTGTTCATTTTATTTTATTTTTCAAAAACGGTGCCCATCACCACCAAATCTGCTCCTGCTTTATAGGCATCTTGTTTTTGTTTTTCAGATTTAATTCCTCCGCCTATAATTAAAGGGATTTTTAATTCGTTTTTTACTGCTGAAATAATTTCTGGAAGAATGGGGATTTTAGCTCCGCTTCCTGCCTCCAAATATATAAGTTTCATTCCTAAATATTCACCCGCTTTTGCGGTGTCAACTATCTGTTGAATTTTTTTTTGAGAAATTGGCCTAGTTTTACTTACTCTTTCTACCGCAGAAGTTTTTCCGCCATCAATTAATAAATATCCTGTTGAGATAACTTCCAACGAACTGTTTCGTAATTTTGAAACCGATTTTACTTGTTGTTCTATTAAATATTCTGGGTTTCTTCCTGAAAGCAATGACAAAAATAACAAACCATCAGCATTGTTGGTAATTTGAGAAACATCTCCCGGGAATAGAAGAATTGGAATCGAAGTATTCTTTTTTATTTCTGAAACAACCTTTTCTGTTTTACCATTTTCTACGGTACTTCCACCCACAAAAATATGTGTGGTTTCTTTAGGGAGTTTTCTTAAAAAAATGTTGGTTTCTGAAACATTAAAAACATCTGGATCTACTAAAATTGCAAGTAGCTTTTTGTTTTTTACCGAAGCAGATAAAAAGGAATCGTATAACTTATAAGTCATCTCTTTTTCTTTCATTTAGCAAAGCATAAGCACAAGCAAATCCTTCAAATTCTAAAAACCAAACGTCAAACTCTTCCTCTTTATCTTCAAAATTTACATTTGCTGTTGTTTGGTTTTCATACAAACTAAAATCTGCCACCGAAATATGATTTAAAAAGGTCAATCCTACACGGTTAAAACTTTTGTAAAGCGACTCTTTTGCACACCAAACAATGGTTAATTTTCGGATGATAACATCCTTGTAGTTTAACTTCTGATATTCATCAAACTCCGTAAATTTATGTGCAATTTTTAAAATCTTTTCTCTCTTTTTTTCAATATCGATTCCTACTTCGATATCACTAATAATGATGGCTGAAAAAGTAAAAGAATGCGTTATAGAAATGTGTTTTCCGTCTTTTAAATGTGGCTTTCCGTTTTCATCGTAATACAAATCGTGATCGGTGTAGCCTTCCGAAGCCAATAAATATCGTATGCTTAAAAAACCTCGTTGATGCAATTCGCTTTTCATTTTACGAACCCTTGCTAAACTTCTTTCAGTAAGTGAAGTTTCATTAAAAAGTTCCTTAAAAGATTCTTCAATCTTCCAAATGAGGACTTTAGTTGTAGAATTTACTGTTATAGTTTTGTAAAGAGGCATTTAATATTAAAGTATATTATGTATTTTTGCAAACTGTTTTATAAAAAGAAAATCGTTTAATAAATAATCCCGATGCTTCGGGACTGCCTTCGCAGGAATAACAAATATAATAATATGTCAACAAAAACAACACCTTACATTGCCAATAAAGTTAAAGATATCTCTTTAGCAAGTTGGGGAAGAAAAGAAATTGAACTTGCCGAAGCAGAAATGCCTGGCTTAATGTCACTTCGTAAAGAGTACAAAAACGAACAACCTTTAAAGGGTGCTCGTATTGCTGGATGCCTTCATATGACCATCCAAACTGCTGTGCTTATTGAAACTTTAATCGCTCTTGGAGCAGAAGTTACTTGGAGTTCTTGTAATATTTTCTCTACACAAGATCAAGCTGCTGCTGCGATTGCCGATGCAGGAATTGCTGTGTATGCTTGGAAAGGAATGAATGAAGAAGAATTTGATTGGTGTATCGAGCAAACACTTTTCTTTGGTGAAGATCGCAAACCATTAAATATGATTTTAGATGATGGTGGTGATTTAACCAATATGGTATTGGATCGTTATCCTGAATTAGTGGACGGAATCAATGGTTTAAGTGAAGAAACTACCACTGGAGTTCATCGTTTATACGATCGGATGAAAGAAGGAACCTTACCAATGCCAGCGATTAATGTAAACGATAGTGTTACCAAATCTAAATTCGATAATAAATACGGTTGTCGCGAAAGTGCCGTAGATGCTATCAGACGTGCTACCGATGTTATGTTGGCTGGAAAACGTGTAGTAGTTTGTGGTTATGGTGATGTTGGAAAAGGAACTGCCGCTTCTTTTAAAGGAGCTGGAAGTATTGTAACAGTTACTGAAATCGATCCAATTTGTGCTTTACAAGCTGCAATGGATGGTTTTGAAGTGAAAAAATTAGAAAATGTAGTTGGAAAAGCAGACATTGTTATTACCACTACTGGAAATAAAGATATTGTACAAGGACGTCATTTTGAAGCGATGAAAGACAAAACCATCGTTTGTAATATTGGTCATTTTGATAATGAAATTGATGTAGCTTGGTTGAATGACAATCACGAAAAAATTGAAATCAAACCACAAGTAGATAAATATGCGGTGAACGGAAAAGACATTATTTTGTTAGCGGAAGGTCGTTTGGTAAACTTAGGTTGTGCTACGGGGCATCCTAGTTTTGTAATGAGTAATTCGTTTACCAATCAAACGTTAGCTCAAATCGAACTTTGGACGAATCTTGATAAATACGAAAACAAAGTATATATGTTACCAAAATATTTGGATGAAAAAGTAGCAAAATTACACTTGGAGAAAATCGGGATTGAATTGACTGAACTTCGTGAAGATCAAGCTAAATATATTGGTGTTACTGTAGAAGGTCCTTATAAGCCTGAGTATTACAGATATTAATAGAGCAATTAGATTGAGTGGTCACTGAGCGGAGTCGAAGTGACAAAAAAGCATAAATGTTGTAAATAAATTATCAGACCTGCTAGGTTTTAAAAACCTAGCAGGTCTTTTTAATACAATTATTTCTGTTTCTTAAATATATAGCTCATCCAAATGGGATTTTTTATTTCTGTGATGGCTTTTCTGTCAACAAATTCCCAGTTATGAGCATTCATATAATTTAATAAACCAGAAGTAGATTTTATGGATTCCATTTCTTTAATAGTAATAACTTTTCCAGCTAAAGATTGTTGGTCTTCGACTTTAATACGTTTTATTTTTCCTCCATTGTTTGCTTTCTGAATCACAATGACTTCTATAAAATCGTATTTAGTTATTTCTTGGGCGTAGGTAGTTGCTTCAGTTAAAAGGAAAATAGAAATTGCAAAGAGTCCAATAAGTAGTTTTTTCATAGTAAATGATTTAAAATCTAAATTACAATTAATACTTCAAACAATTTCAATTAATGCAAAAAACCTCCAACTGTTTCCAGTTGAAGGTTTATAAATAGGATTAAATCTAGTTTCTTAAGCCTCGAAAGGCACGATAGAAACGTATGATTTATTATTTCTTTTTTTAGTGAATTTTACAACACCGTCCACTTTTGCATGAAGTGTGTGATCTTTTCCACCATATACATTTTCACCAGGAAAATGCGTGTTTCCTCTTTGTCTAATGATAATGTTTCCAGCTATAGCAGCTTGTCCACCAAATATCTTAACGCCTAAACGTTTCGATTCTGATTCTCTACCATTCTTCGAACTACCAACTCCTTTTTTATGTGCCATTTTCTTACGTTTTTAAAATTAAAAAATTAACTTAAAGCAGCTATTAGTTCAGCTTTCTTCATTGATGTGTATCCAGAAACTCCTTGTTCTTTAGCCATTGCTTTCAATTCAGCAACCGTCATTGAACTAATATCAGTTCCAGTAGTTTCTACCTTAGCTTCCGTTTTTGGAGTAGCAGGTTTCGCTTCTTTTTTTGGTTCAGCCTTTTTAGCTCCAGAAGTTGCAATACTTTCAATTACTATTTCAGTAAGTGCTTGTCTGTGACCATTTTTTACTCTGTATCCTTTTCTTCTTTTTTTCTTGAATACAATAACTTTATCACCTTTAAGGTGCTTAATGACTTTTGCTCCTACTTGAGCTCCGTCGATAGCTGGGGCGCCAATAGTTACTTTGCTACCATCGCTTAACATAAGAACATTATCGAAAGATATTTTCTTTCCTTCTTCTGTTGCTAAACGGTGTACAAAGACTTTCTGGTCTTTTGCAACTTTAAATTGCTGCCCTGCTATTTCTACAATTGCGAACATAACGTTTCGTTTAAATTTTATTATTATTAATTTTGCCTTACTCGAAGGCGGGTGCAAATATAGTACTTAATACTACAATAGCAAATCGTTTTTCTGAAAAAATAAATACGTTAAATCCTTTAGCGTTTGGAGTTTGCTAAATAGACTCCTATTAATATAATTCCAGTTGCCAAAGCTTGCCAAATACTAAAAACTTCACCGTCCAATAATCCCCAACTTACAGAAACAATAGGCATTATATAAGTTACTGAAGAAGCAAAAACAGGTGTTGAAATCTGAACCAATTTATTAAAAAGTACTTTTGCGATCGCAGTCCCGAACAATGAAAGTAAAATTAGATATAATATGGAAATATTAAATTCGGGAGCTTGCAGAACTTCTGAAGTGAAGAATCCTGAAAATAATAACACTATAAATGCAGGAATTATTATCACTGCAAAATTACCCACTGCAATTGCCATTGCTGGTACATTTTGAAGATGTCGTTTAATAATATTTATATTCATTGCGTACATTAATGTAGCGATGATTACCAAAAAAGCATACCAATAATTCTGATCTGGATTAATACTCGCACCGTTTGTTATCAAAAAAACCGTACCAAAAAAACCTATTATAACTCCTATTATTTGTTTTCGAGAAGAAAGAATTTTAAAAAGTATCATTCCAAAAACAATTGTCATAATCGGAACAATTGAGTTTAATATGGAAGCAATGGCACTATCAATTTCAGTTTCTGCATAAGCGAATAAAAAAGCTGGAAAGAATGTGCCTAATAATCCTGAAATTGCAATCCATTTAAAATTAGATTTGGTGAGTTTTTTTAAACTACCAAACCCTACTAAAAATAGCATTGCGCCCGAAACAATAATTCGTAAAGACCCTAATTGTAATGGTGTAAAGCCAATTAAAGACTTTTTTATTAATATAAAGGAGCTTCCCCAAATTAGGGAAAGTATTAATAAGTAAGTCCATTTTTTACTCATTCTACTTGGATCTTTTGTTAAATATTTTACAAAAATGTCACTATTAAATTAAATAAGTGAGAACTATTGTTATTTTTGCTAAAATTAAATTAGATAAACAATTATGAAAATTTTAAAATTAGCAATCGGTATCGCATTAACATCAACTATAATGTGGTCTTGTAAAAACGAAACAGAACCTCAAGTAAAAACGGTTGAAACTGCTGAAGTAGTTACTAAAAAAGAAATTGCAGATGATGTAAAACTAGCAAAAGCAGAATTTAATATCGAAGGAATGACTTGTGCAATTGGATGTGCAAAAACCATTGAGAAGAAACTTTCTGAAATGGAAGGTGTAAAATCTGCAACCGTAGATTTTGACAATAAATTAGCAATGGTAGAATATGATGAAGCTCTAGTAAACCCTACTTCACTAGAAAAAACGGTAACTACAGCTAGCGATAAGTATGCCGTTATAAATATGAAATCTGTTGAGTCTTTTTCTACAGATGGTGCAAAAAAAGGATGCGACAGGGACTGTAAAAAAGCTTGTTGTGCTGGTAAAGATAAAAAGGAATGCAATCACGAAGGAAAAGAATGTAAAAAAGGAATGAAAGATTGCAAAATGAGCGATAAAGCCTCTTGCAAAGGAATGGACAAGAAAAAATGTGCAGGAAAAGATAAAGCTTCTTGCAAAGGAAAAAGCAAAAAAGAATGTAAAATGAAGGAAGGTGACAAAGCTTCAATGGGAGAAAATCACGGAGAGAAAATGGCTCACGGTAAAGATTGTAAAATGGCTTGTTGTGCTGATAAAAAAGCATAATACATTCCTATAAATAGAGGAAACTTTAAAATATCAAAACCATTTCAATTAATTTTTGAAGTGGTTTTTTTAACTCAGCACTCCAAACTCTTCACTCTTCACTTTTATTCCATCGCAATGTTTCCATAATTCGGCGCATATCTTTTCTAAGGTAGATTACCGCTGGATAAATAGAATCGAAGTTGGGTTTTGCTTCAAAATATAAGGCACCTGTTATAAAATTCTGAATACTATCAGTAAGGTAAAATTCTGCTTGAGTAGCAGCATTACCGTTAATCATATAAAACATTCCATAAACATTATCATCTGGATTTACAAAGGGTTGTTCTGGAATACTTTCCGCTTTTATAGCGTGATCGTAAGCTAATTTTTGAGCATCTCGTAATAAGGAATCTAAATTGGTTTTCGTTACCTTTTGATAAGTTATGTACACCGTAGCTTTCATGTTTGGGTACTGTAAATTCAAGCCAAAATTTCTTTTTTTTAAAAGATGGGCTATTTTGTTTTTCTGAAATTGAAAAGGAAAACTAATTTTCACATCTTCATATTCATGTTTTGGATATTCTAAACTGAGTTGTGCTTTTGGTTTAATCGTTACTTCATCTTCACAAGAAGTAAATAAAACCACCAAGAAAAGAACAAGAATAAAACGCATACTAATCATTAATTGAAATTTTAATTTGACTGATTCGTTTATTTTCGAACCCTTCAACAGTAAACGTATAATTATGAAAATTTAGTACTTCACCTCGCTTCGGAAACCCTTTTGCAATTTCTAAAATAAAACCAGCAAGGGTTTCTGCTTCTCCTTTTTTATCTTCAAATATTTTTGGATCTTCTAATTTGATAGCCTTGTAAAAATCTTTTAAGGGCGTTTTTCCTTCAAATACAAAGGTATTTTCATCTAGTTTTGAAAACACCAAATCGTCATCATCAAACTCATCGCTAATTTCACCAACAATTTCTTCAATAATATCTTCCAAGGTGATAAGTCCGCTGGTTCCACCATATTCATCCACCACAATTGCCATATGCATTTTCATTTCTTTGAATTCATTTAGCAAATCATCTAACTTTTTGTTTTCGGGAACAAAATAAGGTTTCCGAAGTAGCGATGTCCAGTCCAATTCTTTTTGGTCAATAAAAGGCATTAAATCTTTAACATAAAGTATCCCCGAAATAGTGTCGATATTTTCTTTGAAAACTGGGATTCTGGAATAACCATTTATTATTATTTCGGGCATTATTATTTCGTAAGTCTCGGTTTCGTTTAAAGCAAAAATATCCATTCTGGGTTTCATTACTTGCTTGGTGTCGGTGTTTCCGAAAGTTACGATACCTTGTAAAATTTTATGATCTTCGTGTTGTTTGTCTTCTTCAGAAGTTAACTCTAAGGCTTGTGATAATTGATTAACGCTTATATTTGGTTTTTGCTTTCCAAATTTATTTTCAATAAACTTAATTCCTGCTTGCATAGGGTTACTTAATGGAGCTAAAACTGTGTCAAGCACTTTAATAGGGTAGGCCATAAAGGTGGAAAATTGTATGTTTTTTCTACTTGCATATACTTTAGGCAAAATCTCGCCAAATAGTAATATAATAAAAGTTACAACTCCAACTTCGGTAATAAATTGAATATTTACACCGTAATAATCGGTGCTAATTTCAGAGAAAAATAGTTTACTTAAAGAAGCAAATAATAAAATAATGGCGATATTAATAAAATTATTTGCTACTAGAATTGTTGCTAATAATTTTTTGGGTTTAGAAAGTAATTTTTGGACAATAGCTAACTTTACAGGAAGCTCATTTTCTGAATCTTCCGCTTCAAAATCTGTTGGTTTTAAAGAGAAAAATGCTACTTCTGCTCCAGAGATTAATGCAGAACAAACAAGCAATACAAGTAATATAACAAAGCTGATTATATGCGTTGCGTTAAAAACTAATATTAAAAATAAACTGGGAGGTTCTAGATCCAAATTGTTTTATTTTAAATTAGAATGGTAAATCGCTAGATTCATCTGTTATAGAATCTGGATTTTTAGGAGCTTCCTTTGTTGGTTCTGATTTCGGAGTAACAGGATTTTGAGTAACCGAATTTCCAACATCCGCTTTTGGTGTTAAAAAGGTGAAATCGGTACATTGTATTTCAGTACTATAACGATCTATCCCTTTATCGTCTTGCCATTTTCTGGTTTTTAAACGACCTTCGATATAAACTTTATCCCCTTTTTTTAAGTATTTCTCACAGATTTCTGCACCTTTATTTCTAACCACAATATTATGCCATTCGGTATTGGTAACTTTTTCGCCTGTGGTTCTATTAGTGTATGTTTCGTTGGTTGCCAATGAAAAATTACCAACACTTCCGCCTCCTTCAAAATAATGCATTTTTACTTCGGTTCCTGTGTGCCCTATTAGCATTGCTTTATTTAATGTACCGCTCATAATATTTTATTTGTTTGCAAAGTTATATTTTGTGATTTAAATATAGCTATTTTTTTTGTTTTTGTGCTGAAACTTATCCCCAAAAAATTGACTTATAAAATTAGCTATTAAAATAGGAACAGGAAAATTATTAATTTCGGCTATAGAAATCGCATTTTTCGACTCTAAATTGGTTTCTGAAATCCAAAATCGAGTATGTAAATGCCGATGTGAAAGTTTGTGAATAATTGCCTTGTCATTATATAATATTGTCGAAGAAAATGAAAATTGATTAGTAAAAGTTTTAAAAGTTTCTAATTTCTGCAGTGCTTCAATAGTGACATCTTCGTCGGTTTCAATTAATGGAAATTCATACAAATTTTGCCAAATTCCTTTTCCTGTTCTTTGTTGAAGAATCGTTTTGTTCTTTTTTGAAAGAATTACAAAGTAGTTAAAGTAGATTTTTTTAATTTTTGTCTTTTTCAGTTTTACGGGTAGTTTTGAAATATTTTTCTTCTGAAGCGCCATACAACGATCATTGAAAATACAAGAATCACAAGCTGGATTTTGTGGTTTGCATTGTGTAGCGCCAAACTCCATAATTGCTTGGTTGTAAATTCCGGGTTTTTCAGAATCTATTAATTGTTGCGCTAACTTTTTAAACTCTTTAATTCCAACAGTACTATTTATTGGGGTGGCTATTCCAAAATAACGAGCCAAAACACGATACACATTTCCGTCCACAACAGCGGTTGGTAAATTAAAACTAATCGAGGAAATGGCAGAAGCAGTATAGTCTCCCACTCCTTTAAGTTGAAGTAGTTCTTTGTGTGTTGAAGGAAAAATACCATTTAATTCATCTGAAATATATATTGCGGTAGCGTGTAAATTTCGAGCACGAGAATAATAACCAAGTCCTTGCCATAGTTTTAAAATTTTCTCTTCCGAGGCATTTGCAAGGTCAAAAACAGTCGGAAATTCAGAAATAAACGCATTGTAATAAGGGATTCCTTGAGCAACTCGTGTTTGTTGAAGCATGATTTCTGAAAGCCATATATTATAAGGTAGCTTTGTAGTTCTCCAAGGTAAATCTCTTTTGTGCTTTAAATACCACGGAATGAGTTTTTTACTGATTTCTGAAGGGCTTTTTATCATATAGCGAAATTAGCCTTTATCTAATTAAATTTTAATGGTTTAAGGATTGATTTTTTGAAATTTAAATGCTTATATTTGCCGTCTTGAAAAAAGAAAATTTATTAATATTAAAATAATAGTATAATGACGAAAGCAGATATCGTAGCAAAAATTTCAGACAAATTAGGAATGGAAAAAGGAGATGTACAAGCTACAGTTGAAACCTTTATGAGTGAAGTAAAAAACTCTTTAGAAGGTGGTAACAATGTATATTTAAGAGGTTTTGGAAGTTTTATCGTAAAGAAAAGAGCTGAAAAAACTGGAAGAAACATTTCAAAAAATACAACAATCAAAATCCCTGCACATAACATCCCAGCATTTAAGCCTGCAAAAGTATTTGTAGAAGGTGTTAAGACGAATGTAAAGGTAAAATAATAACCCATCTTGATTAATTTCAGGATATTAAAAAGTATTTTCTATGCCAAGCGGTAAAAAAAGAAAAAGAGCAAAGATTTCTACTCATAAAAGAAAGAAAAGAAGTCGTGCTAATCGCCACAAAACAAAGAAGTAGTCTAAGAACTACTTCTTTGTTTAAATCCTGAATAAACAGGAAAAAATTAAAGTTCTTTGAAAATGGAATTAATTGGTTTTTTACTAATTAATTTCGACGGGTTTTTTCCATAATATATGGAATAACAAAAACCTGTGATAAATTATTGTTTAATCCATTTGTCTCAATCCAGTTAATTCGGAATGGGATGGATAAAAATTAATGAAACGTGAACTACGAATTATTTATTAGATCCGGTTCGCAATCAGTTGATTTTGCCCTTTTAAAAGATGGAAAACTAATTGAATTACATAAAGAAGAAGACGATAACAAGTTTTCGGTTGGTGATGTGTTTATCGCCAAAACTCGAAAAATTGTTCCGGGACTAAATGCTACATTTGTAAATGTAGGTTATGAGAAAGATGCTTTTTTGCATTATCATGATTTAGGGCCTAAAGTCGCTTCCCTTTTAAAATTCGTTAAAAGTGTAAGCACAGGTAAACTTAAAGATTATTCTTTAAAAGATTTCCCATTTGAAAAAGATATTGATAAAAACGGCGGTATAAATCATGTACTAAAGTCCAATCAATCAACATTGGTTCAGATTGTAAAAGAACCCATTTCCACCAAAGGACCTAGAATAAGCTCCGAGCTTTCAATAGCTGGACGTTATATTGTTTTGGTTCCCTTTTCAGATAGAGTTTCTATTTCACAAAAAATAGAATCTAAAGAAGAAAAAGAAAGGTTAAAACGTTTGGTAACAAGCATAAAACCTAAAGGATTTGGAGTTATTATACGAACTGTAGCTCAGGGTAAAAAAGTAGCTGAACTCGATAGAGATCTAGAAAACCTTATGGATCGCTGGAACGCGATGTGTAAAAAGTTACGAGGAGCACACCTTCCTTCAAAGGTGTTAAGTGAGTTAAATAGAGGCGCCTCGATTATTAGAGACATCTTTAACGATTCGTTTTCTTCTATTTATATAGACGACGAAACACTTTACTTACAAATTAAAGATTATGTGCAACAAATTGCACCTAAAAAAGAGAATATTGTTAAGTTTTATGATTCTAAAACACCCTTATTTGAAAAATTTGGGATTGAACGTCAAATCAAAACTGCCTTTGGAAGAACGGTTTCAGGAAGTAAGGGAACTTACTTAGTAATCGAACATACCGAAGCATTGCATGTAATTGACGTCAACAGCGGTAACCGAAGTAACAAATCAAGTAACCAAGAACAAACCGCATTAGAAGTAAACTTAATCGCTGCTACAGAAGTAGCAAGACAATTGCGCCTACGGGATATGGGTGGTATTATTGTGATAGATTTTATCGATATGGCAGCAGCTGCCAACCGAAAAAAACTATACGATCATATGCGTGAAGAAATGAGCGACGATCGAGCAAAACACAAAATACTACCACCAAGTAAATTTGGTTTAATACAAATAACCAGACAACGTGTTAGGCCAGAAATGAATATTAAAACTCGCGAGGAAAACCCTAATACAGGGCAAACCGCCGAGATTGAAGCACCAATAGTTTTGGTGAACAAAATGACTGAGGAATTAAAACACCTTTTAGAAAAAGACTATAAAAAGATAACCCTAAACACACATCCTTTTATAGCGGCCTTTTTAACAAAAGGTTTCCCATCGGTACGAACCAAGTGGTTTTTGGAGTACAAAAAATGGGTAACAATACAACCAAGAGATGCTTACACATATCTAGAGTATCATTTTGTAGATAAAGATGATAATACGATAAATTAAAACCGAAAAACACCCTCCTTTGCTAAAGCTATGGAGGGTTTTTTTGTGACTTTTTTTGAAGGACATACGATTGATTGACTTTCGATTTATGACAGCTAATAGTTTCAGAGAGTATTTTAATTTAATTAGTGAAAATTCGTGTCTTTTTTATATTTTTGAATACAATGTACAACTCCTCCCAAAAAACATACACCGTTGATGAAGCCAAAGCAAGACTTGAGAGTTATTGTGCCTACCAAGAGCGTTGTCATAAAGAAGTACAAAAAAAACTTTGGGAGATGAAAATGATTCCTGAAGCACAAGAAATCATCATTTTACATTTACTGAAACATAATTTTTTAAATGAATCTCGGTTTGCACAGGCTTTTGCAAGGGGAAAGTTCAATCATAAAAAATGGGGAAAACAACGAATTGTACGTGAGTTAAAGTTTAGAGACATCTCTAAATACAATATTGATTTAGGACTTAAAGAAATCGCTGACGAAGATTACACCAATACTTTTAGCACACTAGCTGAAAAACGCTTTTTACAATTAGCTTCCGAAAAAAACCTTCAAAAAAAACGAAAGAAATTTGCAGATTATTTATTGTATCGTGGTTGGGAATCTTTTTTGGTGTATGATAAGGTTAGGGAGTTATTAAAATAAGCTAAAAAAATCTAAGGCTCTATGTTGTTTGTAGTGGGTGACTTATTTTTAGATTCCTTTCTCAGTAGGTTTTGATTTAGGAATTTAGACCTACTAGGTTTTTAAAACCTAGTAGGTCTGTAAACACAAACATAAGGCTTTCTTTTAAGTAAAATTTACTAAAAGCCAAAATTTGGATTTATATTTACCCACCTAAATCAACATAGAGCCTAAAAAAATAGAATTTATAACGTTTGAATTAATAATGTTTTTCAATATTCTGTACTAAACATCTTGTGCCTATTAGGATTAGATCCATTATAAGTTAGGGAATAATATTACACATAAACATTCTTTATGTTTTTAAAATTAACCGAATATTTAAATTTGAAACTTAAAGCAATACTAAGGTTATGTACTTACCCATTATAAACGATATAGAGCCTAAAAAGAAAGAGTAAAAAATCCGAAAAGCTACGTGTATTGAGTAAATATTTAAAGCATTGGAAAAACCCTTGAAGGCTAATTAAGTAATCCCCAAAGCTCGATGCGTGTTTGTTATCGCTTGCTCATTTTTACGATCTATCCAAGCTTGTCCTTTTATTTTTCGCATTAAATTATCGTAATGTCGCATTACAAACACATTATAAATAGCTTTACTAAGGTTTTTAGGGTTACGAGCAATGGCACGCAAGCTCATAGAAAAACCTGGAGTTATATACTTCATATAATGCCAATAACCTTCTGGAATATAGAGCATATTTCCATGTTCTAAATTAGCTGTCCAACCCCTTGCTTTTTTTAAAGCGGGCCATTTGTTAAAATCAGGATTTGTAATATCAATATCTTCTCTTGTAATTAAAGAATGTGGTACTTTGTATAAATACTTGGTTTGGTCTGGGTCAAATAAAATTGCTTGTTTTTTTCCATCAAAATGAAAATGAAAAATATTTGCCAAGTCAATATCTATATGCATAAAAGTATGCGAACCACTTCCTCCAAAAAACAACATTGGAAGGCTTTTCATTAAACGCAATCCAAAATCTGGAAATTTAAAATCGTTTTTAAGTTGGGGGATTTCTTTTAAAATATTCCATAAAAAAATACGGTATTTGGTAGGTTCTCTTTTTAGTAACGCTACATAATCGCGCATTGTCATAGTGGCGTGAGGTTCATTAAAACCGTCTTTATAATCAACTGGGCGGTCATCGTATAAAGGCACTTTTTTATCTCCAGCAATCTCAGCTATATAATCCAAGTTCCATTTGGAAAAGGCGGGCCAATCTTCAATACAATTTTCTATTACGACGGGCTTTTGAGGCTTAAAATAGTTGTCTAAAAATTCCTTTTTTGTGATGGTTTTTACTCTTTGTATGTCTTTTAAATTCATTTTAAAAACCCAATATTTTGGAATCACAAGTTAAGAAAATCACTTCATATTAAAAAGATTTTATTTAATTGTACTTTTGTAAAAATTAATCTTTACAAACTGCAATTATGGAGGAAAATAGCAAACAAAAAAACTGGTTTGGCAGAAACTGGAAGTGGTCACTCCCAACATTTGGCTGTTTGAGTATTATAGTAGGTACTATTGTAACCGTTTTTTTATTATATGGAGCAATAGAAACTAAAGTAACAGATATGTTTAAAGACTCTGTCCCTTATGCTGTAGGAATGAAAAACCTAAGGCAAAATGAATTAGTCATCGAAAAATTAGGAGAACCCGTTGAACCTAACGGAATGTTTCAAGGAAGTATCAATTATGAAGATGATAATGGTACAGCCGATTTAAAAATACCTGTAAAAGGGCCAAAGGGTGAAGCAACCCTTTTAGTTATTGCAGAAAAAAATGGAGACGTTTGGATCTATCAAACCATGAAGGTAACTTTTGAAGTTGATGATGAAATAATAAATTTACTGCCCTTTTTAAAAGAGGCAGAATAAACTTTATTTAAAGTAGGATAGTAATTCTTTTTTACGCGAAGGGCTTACCATAATTTGTTTTCCTGAAGACAAAACCACACTTCCTCCTTTGCCTTTTTTGTACTCTGTTATTTGATTTACATTCACTAAATAAGATTTATGAACTCTTGCAAAACCATTGTCAGATAGAATTTCTTCAAAATATTTTAAAGTTTTACTCACTAGTTTTTTAGTGTCTTTTAAAAATATTTTTGTGTAATTATCATCTGCTTGGCAATACAATATATCTTTTACTTCTAAAACTTCAAATCCTTTTTGTTGTGGTATGGTTATTTTTCCAACTACTTGAGTATTTACAGGTTTTAATATGGTTTGCTGTAGGCTATTTTCTTTTTCTTTAATTTCCGAAATATAATCTACCGCTTCAATTAGTTTATCGATTGAAATAGGTTTCAATAAATAATAGGAGGCATGAGCATTTAAAGCATCTAAAGCATATTGATTGTAGGCAGTTACAAAAACGGTTTCAAACTGGCGATTACCCACTTTGTCTAATAAATCGAATGCATTACCGTAAGGCATTTCTACATCAAGAAAAACCAAATCCAAATCGTTATTTCTAATAAGAATTAAGGCTTCCTCTATGTTTTCAGCTTCACCCATTAAGGTTATTTTTGGACAGTACTTAGCTAAATAATTTTTTAAAATATCACGGCTTGTTTTTTCGTCTTCAACTATAATTGCTTTTAATTTCATATATCAATAATATTTGTTAAACAGGTCATATGCTGTTCGCTATTAGTCATTTTTTTGCGTAATAAAAACTTAACTTGCTCGTTTCATAAACTCTTTTTGTGCTAAAAAGCATTAACTCTTTTTTAAAGTCAATACCACTTTTGTTCCAATTTCGTTTTCAATAGTACTTGCGTCTTCAATGAAAACATTAACTTTGCCTTTATACATTTCGTTTAATATTAAAACTCTTTTTTGAATATTTCCCATTCCTTTGGAACGTTGTTTTTTTTGATTTTCTGTTTTTAATTCCTTCGACATTTTTCTTCCAACGCCATTATCTTTAATGATAATTTTTATGGTTTCAGAATCTATCTGAATAAAATGTATATCCAATTTTCCCAATTCTTTTTTATAACGAAGTCCATGCCAAACTGCATTTTCAACATAAGGTTGAAGTAACATTGGAGGAATTACAAAGTCTTGTGTGTTTATAGATTCATCGGTTGTAATGGTATATTCAAATTTATCTTTAAATCTAAAATGTTCTAATTTTACGTACAGTTTTAACAATTCTATTTCTTTTTCTAAAGAGATGAAATCTTCTTCACTATTTTCTAAAACGGAACGCATTAATTGTGAAAATTCGCTTAAATATTTATTGGCAGCACGTTCATCATTACTAGCAATAAAACTGTTTACAGAATTTAATGCGTTAAATATAAAGTGAGGATTCATTTGAGTCCGTAACGATTTTAAGGCTAATACATTATTGGCATGTTTTTGTTGTTTTACACTTTTAAACTGTATAAATACAGCATAGAACAATAATAAAGCAATAATTACTAAGGAAGCAATAACCCATCTTTGAACTCGAATATTTTTTTGAGTAAGTTCTTCGTTTTCAAATGCTAATTTATAGCGACTTTCATTTAACAATCGGTCGTTTTCTAAGCTTATTATTCGATTTTGTTTAAAGGCAATTTCTCTTCTAAACCTTGTTGCTTGCGATATTTCTTGTTCTTTTTTAATATAAAGTTCGTCCAATAGCGAAACATATTTTTGATAGCTTTCTGCCGCCTTATCGTATTCTCCTTTATCTTTATATATTTCAGAAAGTTTACGAGTTGCATCTTTTTCAACTATAATATCTTCCTTTTTATTTGCTTCTTCGATACTTTTTTCTAAATAAGGAATTGCTTTATCGGTATTTCCTTGCGATACATAAGCACTGGCAATTTTATAGTTTTGGCGTTGTGGAGTTAAGGGACTATTTAGGTCATTACTTATAGAGTCATATTCTCCCATAGATTCAAGTTCTTCGAGGGTTTCTTCTCTTAATTCAATTTCTTTCTCGTAATTTTGTGATTGATTGTAAAAATCGGCTACTTTATTTTTTTCTTTTACAGCTCGTTTTTTATTTTCAGTTTCCGCAAGTTTTAAAGAATTAGTAAAGAAACCATCTGCTTCTTCCATCTCTCCACTTTGTGCATAAGCTTCTCCTATCTTTGAATTTAAATCGGTAATTTTTGGTGTAATAGTATGCTCTTTTGCTAGATCTAATCCCTCCTGATAATTAAAAATACTCTTTAATGGATTATTAATAAGTGTATAAGTATCTCCTAAACCTTCATAAGTTTCTACTTTTTGGTAATTTGAAATATTTTGTTTTAATAAACCTGCATAAATAGTGATGCTTTCTTGATAGTTTTTGTTATTTCGATAAGCCTTAGCTAATTTTAAGGAAAGGTTAATTGAAGATTTGTTTTTTGTATTTTCTTTCATTAATGCAGAAAGACTTGTTTTATAATTGGTTATAGCTAAGTCGTATTGTTTCCAAAATAAATTTATATCTCCAAGAGTTTCAAAAGCAATTTTGTTTTCTAAATTGGAAGCGTTTTTTCCAACAACAGACTCCAAAGCAATCGTTACATATTCTATACTTTTTTTTGCATCTATTTTCTGAAATTGTTTTGCAGAATCTATAAAAACTATAAACAAACCTTGTTTTCTTTTTTGCCCTCGGTTCACAGATTTTTTTCTTAAAACAGAAGCCATATCTTCTACTAGTATTGTAATGTTTTCCTGACTTATTATGGTATAATAAACAGTTTTAAATTGGTCACTTCTTATAATTAATTCGCTTCCAATAGTTGCAGAAATAGAAAATTCTCCTTTAATATTTGTTGTGGTATAATCGCCACCACTTATTTCAATATTCACCTTAAAAACTGGCAAATGTGTTTCAGCATCTTGCACTAAACCCTCGAGGATAAAAGTTGTTTTATTGGATAGAAAGTTCCTGTTTTGAGCATATAGAGTACCCGTAAACATCAGATAAATTAAAAGAAGAAAGGTATAAGTAATTTTCATTTAAATAATTATAGGGTAAACTTACATACTTTACATCGGTTAATAAAATCAATTTTGTACTAACTTTGATTAATAGTCTTATTTTTTATTCATAAAGTAGCCTTAACTAAAACAAATAGATATTTCCCTAATTAAAATAGCCAGTTCACTCATTTAGGTTTTTATTCAGAAAAAGTTGACCTTATGTTTACACTGAATTTAAAAACTTTATGATGAAAACACTAAAATTAATAACCCTATCCATCGCAATCCTTTCAGTAATTACTTGTAAAGGAAATGAAAAACAAGAAATCTCTAAATTAACTACACCTGAAACTGTTGTTTCTAATAATAATCAATTTATAAAAGTTGCATTATTATTAGATACCAGCAATAGTATGGACGGATTAATAGACCAAGCAAAAGCACAACTTTGGGAAATTGTAAACGAGCTTTCCTACGCGAAATGCAAGGGTAAACAACCCAATTTACAAATTGCATTGTATGAATATGGCAACGATGGACTTAGTTCTTATGAAGATTACATTCGAAAAATAATTGGGTTTACCAGCGATTTGGATGATGTTTCAAAAGAGTTATTTTCATTAACTACCAATGGTGGAAGCGAATATTGTGGTGCCGTAATACAGTCTTCCTTAGAAAAATTAGATTGGGGAAACAATCTGGATGATTTAAAAATGATTTTTATAGCAGGAAACGAACCTTTCACACAAGGAAAAATAAATTATCGTGATGCTACCACTAATGCAAAAGAGAAGGGAGTGATTGTAAATACCATTTTTTGTGGTGATTATAATCAAGGCGTTTCATCTAGTTGGAAAGAAGGAGCTCAACTTGCTAATGGTGATTATATGTCTATAAATCACAATCTACAAACCGTACATATTGCAACTCCTTATGATGATGTTATTATACAACTCAACATCAAACTCAATAAAACGTATGTGTATTATGGTGAATCTGGAAAGCGGAAAAAGGAAGTTCAACAAGAACAGGATAGTAATGCTTCAGGTTATAGCAAGGCAAATGCGGTAAGTAGAACAATAACTAAAGGCAGTCATTTATATAGAAATAGCACTTGGGATTTGGTAGATGCTGAAGAAGAAGTGGAAGATTTTAGTTTTGATACATTAAAAGAAGAAGAACTTCCCGATAACTTAAAAGGAAAATCTTCTAAAGAAATTAAAATTTACGTTGAAGCCAAACGAAAAGAAAGAGTTGAAATTCAAAATGAAATAGCTTCATTGAATAAAAAACGTAAAAATTATATTGTAAATTCAAATCAAGAAAACTCAAATACCTTAGAAAGTGCCATGATTAATGCAATTAAAAAACAAGCTAAGAAAAAGAATTATACTTGGGATTAATTCAATTTTGATTAATAAAAAAAGCCCATTTAATGGGCTTTTTTATTAGTTTATTGCAGGACAATTACAATCATAAGGTTCTCGACGACCTCCTAAAAATTCATATCCTAAAGTGATTTGATGAAAAGCACCATTATCAAATTTCACATTACCAGTTAGAAACGATGCTGTATAAGCAAACATAAAACGATTAAAGTTAACACCAATAATTGGGGTTATATACTGTAGTTTTTGAGAGTCAACTTCAGTGCCATTTAAATATTCACTGCCATCAAAACTTCTTCTATATGATACTGCTCCCCATAACCTACCAAAATCCATTTGTCGGTATGCTTTAAAGTTAATATCTATAGCTTGTTCTCCTGTTCTTTCTGTAAATTGAAACAAAAATGACGGTTCGTAAGTCCAAGTTGCATTAAGTTTTCCAATTGCATATGCTGCTGAAATTAAATATCTTCTTTGATTATTAGATTCGAAACCTTCATCATTAAGTTTTCTGTTTTGAAAAATTAAATTTTTAACAGTAAAATGTCCTGAAAAATTTAAAAAATTATAGGACATACCAGCATCAATATTAAAATAGGAGGAGCCTTGAACAATTCCTGCAATGATTGGGTCAAAATCAGATGGATCAAAATTTGTTTCATCGAGTCTAGATTGAATTAATCCAGCACTAATTCCAAATGACAATTGGTTTAAATCTGCATCTGATCTTGAAAACTTAACATGATGCGCATAGGTTAAATAACCACCTGTTTGCGAATGATTACCATTTTTGTCATTAAAAAATATGGCTCCAATTCCAGAACGTTCTCCTACTCTAGCATTAAAATTTAATGTTTGCAATTTGGGAGAATTTTCTTGCCCAAGCCATTGTCCTCTTGCCGTGAGTCTAATTTGATTATAGGAGGCTGCTCCTGCCATTGAAGGATGTATTAAATAAAGATTATCTGATAAATAATCTGAATAAATGGGGATTCCATCTTGAGAATATGCTATTTGGGATAGCAATAAAAGAAAGATGATGTAGGTTTTTTTAATCATAATGAAATATTCTATCTTTTCAGGGTAAAATGCCCTCTAAATTCTTTATTAGTTTCGTTTTCTTTGTATTCTACTCTAAACCAGTAATCGCTTGATGGTAGTGGGTTTCCGTTATAGGTTCCATCCCATCCTTCTCCT
>JAKITD010000013.1 GCA_021648265.1 Flavobacteriaceae bacterium
ACCTGATGATTTCATTGAGTTAAATTATTGGTTATCAGTATAATATACAAATAATTAATAACATAAAACAATTAGTTATCAGTTAAATAAGTGATTTAATTATTTTAAAAAGTATGATTCTGCCCTGTTTCGATACTCCCGACAATTCGGGACTCGCATACTCGAAACACTCAATAATCTTTGATTGTTACTCAAAAAACACCGTGAATATGTGACGTAGCAGCGTGTATCGAAGACCCTATTTTAGCAACCATATTTCTTTTTCCATTCGGTAATATCAATTTTTTCAATCTCTTCTAATCTTTGTTTTTCCGATTTTTGATAAGAATAATTTATATACCCAATCCAAATGATAAAACTTAAGCAAAATATTATTAACCTCTGTTTAAATTTTAAAAAATAATTATCTGTTTTTAAATTAAATAAATTATAACGACTAAATAAGTGGGGTTTCAAAAATATTATTGGTCCGAATAAAAACAAAACAATTATTTCCCAAACCTTATAACTCTCTGTTTTATTCAGGGTAAACTCATACTCTTTAATTGTAACAGATAATCAGGGAGTTATGAAATCTCAATTTACAAGATTATAAGTTTCTTGAAAGAAAGCCTATTGATATCATTGACTTTCTATTTTTTAAAATGAAAGTATGAGTTTGCCCTGCTGTTTTATTGTTTTCTAACCAATTTCTTGATTATATTGCTCTATTTCCTCGCCAATTCCGTTTAATATTTCTTCTTGCTTACTTTCTGAAATTCCTCTTTTTAATATTCTAATTTGGCTTGATTAATTGCTTCTTGTTGCCAATGATCTATTGTTGAATTTGAAATTATTATCAAATCTACAACTGTACGTTCAGAAAAAGGAGGAATAAAATCTGCCATAAATTATTTCAAAAAATATGCAATCAACAACCTAACCACCTTTCCTCGATGTCCAATCTCAGATTTTTGTTCTAAGGTCATTTCAGCGAATGTTTTATTAAATCCTTTGGGTTGGAAAATGGGGTCGTAACCAAAGCCATCTGTTCCCCTTTTCTCTTTGGTAATTTCTCCTTCGCAGATTCCTGTAAAGAGTTGATGCCTTTCTTTTAATATTAAAGCAATCACGGTTTTGAATCTTGCGTTTCGGTTGGGTTTATTTTCGAGATTTTCCAATAACTTATTCATATTGGATTCTGCATTATTTTCTGGACCTGCATAACGTGCACTATAAACTCCTGGCTCGTTGTTTAATGCTGCTACTTCCAAACCTGTATCGTCTGCAAAGCAATCGTAACCGTAATTTTCTTTTACGAAATTGGCTTTTATTAGTGCGTTTCCTTCAATGGTTTTGGAAGTTTCTGGAATTTCATCATAACAACCAATATCGGTTAAACTTAATAACTCGATATGCGGAGGCATTAAGGCTTTTACTTCCTTTAGTTTGTTTTTATTGTGGGTTGCGAATACTATTTTCATAACTGCCCGTGAAAACGGGTATCTCATTAATTTTAATTACTATTTTTTAGTTCTGCCACAGAGTTACACAGAGAAATATAAGTCTTTACTTTTCTTTATACCTTCCCATAATATCATCAATACTCTTGATCGTTTTTTTTGTCCAATCTATTAATAATTCGAGTTTTTCCCCTTCAGATAATTTCCAGTCAACTTCAGATTGTTTCAACTTAGTTACAACATATTGTAAAATGATGGCTGCGGAAACCGATATATTCAAGCTTTCGGTAAAACCATACATAGGTATTTTTATAAATCCGTCGGCTTCCTTCATAACAGTATCACTCAATCCATCTCTTTCTCTTCCGAAGAAAAAAGCCGATTTTTTTGTAACATCAAAATCGTGTAGTAATTGTGAATCATTATGCGGTGTGGCTGCGATAATTTGATAGTTTTCTTTCCGAAGTGAATCTATACAACTCATAGTCGAACCGTACCTATTAATATTTACCCACTTCTGAGCGCCCATCGCGATTTCTTTATCGATCCTTTTGCCATATTTTTCTTCAATTACATGCAATTCTTGAATTCCGAAAACATCGCAAGAACGCATTACTGCACTGGTATTATGCAACTGAAATACATCTTCAGAAACTACCGTAAAATGCCTAGTTCGTTTTGATACCACTTCATCAAAAAGTTCTTTTCTCCTTTCCGTAATGAAAGATTGTAGGTATTCTAATAACTGTTTATCCAATAGAAATGATTATTTTTATCCTCCTTCGCTAAAGTACAGGAGATTTTGAATGCGAAGATAAAAAATATTACTAACCTTTAATGAGATACCTGCCTTCGTAGTTAATTTATGATTATAACCATTTTAACAGGAGCCGGAATGAGTGCCGAAAGTGGCATTAAAACTTTTAGAGATAGCAATGGTCTTTGGGAAGGACACGATGTGATGGAAGTAGCTTCACCGCAAGGTTGGAATGCGAATCGGGAATTGGTATTAGATTTTTATAACCAACGTAGGAAGCAGTTATTAGAAGTAAAACCTAACGTTGCACATATTGCTTTAGCTGAATTTGAGAAAGGTTTCGATGTACAAATCATCACACAAAATGTAGATGATTTACACGAACGTGCTGGAAGCAGCAAGGTTTTGCATTTACATGGTGAGTTATTTAAAGTTAGAAGCACGGGAATTCCTTCTACAATTATAGATTGGAAAAAGGATTTAAATACGGGTGATTTATGTAAAGATGCTTACCAATTACGTCCACATATTGTTTGGTTTGGCGAGGAGGTACCTGAAATGGAAAATGCCATTAATCTCGTTAGAAAAACAGATGTTTTAATCATTATCGGTACTTCTATGCAAGTATATCCTGCGGCAAGTTTATTGCAATTTGCACCTTTGGAAACTAAGATCTATTTTGTGGATCCGAAACCATCTGTAAACTCTTCGGAAATGATTACTGTTTTTGCCGAAAAAGCTTCGAGTGGGGTTTTAAAAGTGATTGAAAAAATAAAAGCAAATGAATACTAAACTTATATATCTTTCAGGAATTTTTGGTGTTTTACTATTTGTAAGTACTACAATTATTGCGACTTTTCTAAATGAGGATTATAACTCATTTTCACAATTAATTAGTGAATTGACAGCAACTGGAGTTCCTAATGGAAAGTTGTTACGTTGGATTGGAATTATACCTAGTGGAATATTAATTAGTGTTTTTAGTCTCGCATCAATTTCAAAATTTTCAAAATCTAATTTGCTGAAAATAGGTTTTATTGGATTTGGAATTTTCTACGGAATTTCTACAATTATCGTAGGTTTTTTTCCTTGTGATGAGGGATGCAGTACCGATTTAACCAATATAAGTATTTCACAAATCATACATTCTTTATCTGGACTATTAACCTATATTTTTGTTCCATTAAGTTTATTTTTAATTGGATTAGGGTTTCTGAAATTAAAAGATTTTAAACGGTTTGGGATTCTAACTTTAGGATGTGCTTTACTCAGTTTGTTTTTTGTATTTCTTTTTTTTAACACCTTAGATTCTACCTTTTTAGGAATTACACAACGAATTACCGAAGGATTATTTTTGTTTTGGATTGTAATGTGTTCTCTTAAAATTAAAAATAATTCCGTTTGAAAATAATATGTTTTCATAATCAACTTTCCAATCTTACCGCTCATAAAAAAGCAAGGTTAGAAATTTCAGAATTGGTTATTTCAAACCCTGAATTATTTCCTGAATTGTTAAAATATTGCTTTCAAACAGAAAAAAAGATTTCATATAAAGCAGCGTGGATATTGGAATTGGTATGTGAAAAAAAACTTTCATTGTTGATTCCTTACTACGGAATATTTTTCAAAAACATTCCAAAAACCACCAAAGACCAAGCTCTTAGACCATTGTCAAAAATATGTTTATTTCTAACTGATAGGCATTACAAAAAAAGAAACATTTTATTAGAATCAAAATATAAAGAAACTATTATCGAATGTTGTTTTGATTGGTTAATTACTAATCAAAAAGTGGCTACGGAAGCCTATGCAATGCGATCTTTATATTTTCTCGGGATAGAATTTGATTGGATTCATCCAGAATTAAAAATTATTATCGAGCAAAACACACCTTTAAAAACTTCTGCTTATGGAGCTCGTGGTAGAATGACCATCGAGAAAATTCGTAAATTTCAAAATAAGAAAAAGCAATCATTTATAAAAACTTCATGAGATCACTTCGCTTAAAAAAAAGCTCGTGAAGACTGTTCAATAAAACACTATAATTTTCAAACAACTATCAACATATTAAAAACATGAAAAGAAGTATCTTTGAATTTTTAAAAACAAAATTATGTCAAGCCACGCATTACAAGCCATTTCACCTATCGACGGTCGTTATGCTTCAAAAACAAGTTCGTTAATTCCTTTCTTTTCTGAAGAAGCCTTAATCAAATACCGTGTTCAAGTAGAAATTGAATATTTTATTGCTTTGGTAGAATTAGAATTACCTCATCTTAGTGGTTTTGATATTTCTCTTTTTCCAGAATTACGTACTATTTATACACAATTTTCAACGATTGATGCGGTAAAAATAAAAGATATTGAAAAGGTAACCAACCACGATGTAAAGGCAGTAGAATATTTTATCAAAGAAAAATTTGACGATTTAAATCTTCAGAAATTTAAGGAGTTTATTCATTTTGGATTGACTTCTCAAGACATTAATAATACAGCCGTTCCTTTATCTTTAAAAGAAGCGATGAACGAGGTGTATGTTCCGCAATTATTAGAATTAAAAAACAAATTACAAACTTTGGCAACCGATTGGGCAGATATTCCAATGTTAGCAAGAACCCACGGACAGCCAGCTTCTCCAACGCGTTTAGGAAAAGAAATTGAAGTGTTTGTAGTTCGGATTGAAGAGCAATTCGATTTACTAAACGATATAAAAAGTGCTGCCAAATTTGGAGGAGCCACTGGTAATTTTAATGCACATAAGATTGCATATCCAAACGTGGATTGGAAAGATTTTGCACAAAAATTTGTTCACGATAAATTAGGTTTATACCACTCCTTCCCTACTACACAAATTGAGCACTACGACCATATGGCTGCTTTGTTTGATAGTTTAAAGCGTATTAATAATATCATCATAGATTTAGATCGTGATATTTGGACGTATGTTTCGATGGAATATTTCAAACAAAAAATCAAAAAAGGTGAAGTAGGTTCTAGTGCGATGCCTCATAAAGTAAATCCGATTGACTTTGAAAACAGTGAAGGAAATTTAGGAATTGCCAATGCTATTTTTGAACATCTTGCTGCTAAACTTCCCATTAGTAGATTGCAACGTGACTTGACAGATAGTACTGTTTTACGAAACATTGGAGTACCAATTGGACATACAATTATTGCTTTTCAATCTACTTTAAAAGGCTTGAATAAATTACTATTGAATGAACCTAAATTTGCCGAAGACTTAGAGAATAATTGGGCGGTGGTTGCAGAAGCGATTCAAACTATATTAAGAAGGGAAGCCTATCCAAATGCGTATGAAGCATTAAAAGGATTAACTAGAACCAACGAAAAAATCAACGCGCAATCCATTGCTGCTTTTATTGAAACTTTAGAGGTTTCGGAAAGTGTGAAAGCAGAAATGAGAGTGATTACACCTTCTAATTATACGGGAATATAGTTTGAGCTAGAAGACGGAAGCTGGAAGACAGAAGTTCTTAAAAAATAAAAAGACCTACTAGGTTAAAAACCTAGTAGGTCTAGTAATTAAAAATATTCTTCTTTTACATATCAAAAATATTCCCAATTGATTTTAAGGAAGATATATCCATATCTCCTTTTTCGATAGAATTCATTAATTTTATTATTTGAGCAGGATTTATATTTTTTCCTAAAAGCCGAAACAATGCAAATCCTTTTTCATCATCACTTACAAATATAATAACCTCATCAATAGATTCTTCTTCACCTAAATACTTTAATACAGCACCTTTATTATTTGAGTCAAATTTCATTAAAGTTTTGTACTGTTTTTGATTTATGATGTCTTTCAGTTCTTTCTTTTTTACTTCATAATTTGCCACGTTTTCTCCTTTTAAAGGAAAAGCAACTACATTAATTTTCTTTACAGTTGCTAAGATATCTTTTTCTTCTTGAGAAAAATCAGCATCTTTTGCTTGTAATAAACTCGCCGCAATATCTACTTTCAAAAAAGCATCATCGTCTTGTCTGTCAACTAAATACCGTTGCAGTGATTGTTCGTTGCTACAGCTAAATAATGTTAGCACTGCCAATCCAATTCCTATTACATATTTTATAAGTACCATATCTTAGTGTTTTTCTACATTCTTTAATTCTTCGCTTCCTGGCATATTAAGATCGCTGGTAAGTTTCGATATTTTTTTCAAATCTATGTTTCCAGTAATACTCATTATAATGGTTCTTTCTTCTCCATCAATGTTTCCTGTAAGGTGCATTAACAGTTCACTTACATAATTATCATTCTTTCCTTCTTTTGAATAAAACTTAATGTTTTTACCATCGTCTTTTACACGCATTAATTCTGAAAGACTTTTATTCTCCGCTAAATATGTTACAACTGCAGCATCCATTCTTTTAGCTACCTCTACATTTTCGGTAGTATAAATTTTGATATTATCGAGGTTGTTTATCAACTCTAAATATTCTTTTGCTTCGGGATCGCTGGAGTCTAGATCTATTTTACTCAATAGTTTAAACATATTTTTGGTAACGACTACCGAAGTTACATCGTTTTCATCTTCGAAAGCATCGAAGGCATTTTGAGCATTCACCAACATTGGTGTTACTACTAAGGCTAATAATATTGCTAACTTTTTCATTTTTCTTGTTTATTAAATTATTTGTTTTTTGATTAATTATTTTAAAATTTTGTTTTTGGCTATGGTAAACTCACCTAAGACTGCCAACTCTCCAGTGCCTTTATTAAAGCTATTTGAAAGCAACAACAACGTTTCTTTTGTTTTATTAAACTCTGCAAGGGCTTGTTCTTCTTCGGGAGTTAGCTGGTTGTTATTTTCTGAAAATTGCAATCCAACAACTCCTAAAACAATTACCACGGAAACAGCTACAGACAACCACCGTCTTCTGTTGGAAGAATTGGTAACTTTAGGAAGAATTACTTCTTTTTCTGAAACTTCAGCTTGTGCATTTTTTAATCCTATAAATAAATTTTTATACGCTTCTAAATGTGGTGCTACTTGGTTTCCTGAAAAATATTCACGAAGCATTTTCTCTTCAGCTAAGGTAGTTTCACCTTCAAAATAACTGTCTAATACCGATTCTATTTTAGCTAATTCCATAATTATATTGTTTTATTAATTGTTCCCTAACTACTTTTCGAGCTCTAGATAATGCTACTCTTATAGCAGTTTCGTTTATTTCTAACATTTGAGATATTTCAGCAAATTCAAATTGTTCAATATCTCGTAATTGCATGATGATTTTTTGTTTTTCGGGAAGGTTTTTCATGATTTTTGTAACCAACTCTACTCCTTCATTTGCTTCCAAATCACGTTCAATGTTTTCTGAATTTTTATAATTATTATGAACGATTTTTAAATTAGATGCCTGTCTAGATTTTAACCTGTCTAAGCAATAATTTTTGGTCATGGTAATCGCAAAAGCTTCCGGACTTTTATAATTCTGAATTTTATCACGACCCTTCCATAATTTCAAAAACACTTCTTGTACAGCATCTTCAGCTTCATCTTTCGACACCAATAATCTTTTTGCAAGCCTAAACAACTTATCCTTGCAAGGAAGTATGGTTTCTAAAAATTCTATCTGGTTCACGTTAACGATTTTTATTTGCTGTTACAATAAGATGACGAGTTACCAATAATTTTGTTACATTTTATTTTCAGATTGTAATAATGTGACTATTTTAGTGGTTTAATTCAATATCGAATATACCGACTTCCTATGAAAAAGAAAATCTTCCTACTCCTTATTATTATTTCATCTGTATTTGTTTCCTGTTTTGAAGACTTAGATGACAACATTCAAATCGCTTCAACACAAGATATTCAAAATTTTATTTATCGAGGTCTGAATTACTTCTACCTTTATAAAGCAGATAACACCGAATTAAATGCAAATTTACAAGGGCAAGAATTAACTGACTTTATTGATTCTTACGATTCTCCCGAAGCATTGTTTGAGTATTTAAAATCTCCACAAGATCGTTTTAGTTTGTTAGTGGACGATTATATTGAATTGGAAAATACTTTAAGCGGAATTACATTAAACCACGGAATGGAATTCGGTTTGATATTTTACCCAGACGGAAGCGATAATGTTTTTGGCTATGCAAGATATGTTTTACCAAATTCTGATGCTGCTGCAAAAGGAGTTGAAAGAGGAATGATTTTCAATACCATCGATGGTCAACAAATAACCGAAAATAATTTTAAAAATTTATTAGAACCTGATACTTACATTATTGGTCTTGCAACTTTAGATGATGAAGATGTAAATCCAACGGGTGAGAGTATAGAACTTGCAAAACAACAATACACCGAAAACCCAATATTTATTGCTGAAACCTTAACCATTGATGGTCAAAAAATTGGCTATATAATGTATAATGCTTTTACCAGAGGTTTTGATCCACAATTAAATGCAGCATTTGGGCAATTTAAAGCCGATGGTGTTTCTGAATTAATTTTAGATCTTCGCTACAACGGTGGTGGTTCTGTAGAAACTGCCATAGATTTATCGAGTATGATCACAGGGCAATTTAACGGACAATTATTTGTAAGTGAGCAATGGAACGCAGATCGTCAAGCTGAATATGCAAGTGATAAGTTATTTAATAATGAAATTTCAACAGGTGAAGGCATTAACAGTCTTAATTTAAATAGAGTTTATATTCTTACTTCAGGACGTTCTGCATCTGCAAGTGAATTGGTCATTAACGGATTAAATCCATATATTAATGTAATGCAAGTTGGAGGAACCACTACTGGGAAATTCCAAGCTTCCTTTTTATTATACGATGCACCTGCTCCTAATTTTAGTCGAAGTCAGGCAAATACAGGACATACCTACGCAATGTTACCCTTGGTTTTTAAAACCGCCAACTCCGTAGGATTTACAGATTTTGTAGATGGCTTAGATCCAGATATTGAATACTTAGAAGATTATTCCAACTTAGGGGTTTTAGGCGATGTAAACGAACCTTTATTGGCTACTGCACTGAATGATATTTTTGGCTTACCGCAACCACAACCTTTTACTAGCAATCAATTTGAAGAGATTTCGGAAAGTAAAGCGATGTTACCTGCTTACCAGTTGATGATTGCTGAGGAGTAATATGGGTTTTACTTTTGGAAGAAAATTTATATAGCAAAAAAAAACAGCACCAACTATTTTTGACCACATTACCATGATTTCTACAAAAATTACAGATAATTTTTTAGATAGTTTGTTTAATGAATTTGAATTTTTAGTTGAAAACCCTCATTCTTTTCAAGTTAAATATAAAAATACACGAGTTAGGTGTTTAAAACAATTCCCTTTTGGTGTTCATTATCTTATACAAGAAAATAGTATCGAAATATTAGCTATAATTCATACAAGTAAGAACCCTAAAACTTGGTTAAAAAGCAAATAAAGACACCCTATTTCACAAGATGTCTTTTGCTAAATAGTTTATCACTCCGACGGAATAACCTCCCCATACAAATCAAAATCCTCAGCACCTGTAATTTTTACCATTGCAAAATCTCCTGTTCGTATATAATCTTTTTCAGCATTAATTAAAACTTCATTATCAACATCTGGGCTGTCAAATTGAGTTCTTCCAACAAAATAACCTCCTTCTTTACGATCGATAACGACTTTGAATTCCTTCCCTATTTTTTCTTGATTGAGTTCCCAAGAAATTTGAGATTGGATTTCCATAATTTCGTTGGCACGCTGCATTTTAACTTCTTCAGGAACATTATCTTCTAACAAATAAGCGGTAGTATTTTCTTCATGAGAATAGGTGAAGCAACCTAAACGTTCAAAACGCATATCTTGAACCCATTGTTTTAGTTCTTGAAAGTTTTCTTCCGTTTCTCCAGGGTAACCTACAATTAATGTAGTTCTTATAACCATTCCCGGTACTTTTTCTCTAAAGTCTTTGATTAAGTTGTTAATTTTTTCTTTTCCAAAACCACGTTTCATCGATTTTAAAACGGAATCTGAAATATGTTGCAAAGGAATATCAATATAATTACAAATTTTAGGTTCCTCTCGCATCACCTCTAATACATCCAATGGAAAACCTGTTGGAAATGCATAATGCAACCGAATCCATTCGATTCCTTCAACTTTTATTAGTTTCTTTAAAAGCTCAGCAAGGTTTCTTTTTTTATAAATATCGAGTCCGTAATAGGTTAAATCTTGTGCGATAAGGATCAATTCTTTTACACCTTTAGCAGCCAATTTTTCTGCTTCAATTACCAAATCTTCCATTGGTTTACTTTTATGCTTTCCTCTCATTATAGGGATTGCACAAAACGAACAAGGACGATCACAACCTTCCGCAATTTTTAAATAGGCGTAATTTTTAGGTGTAGTTGTTAAACGTTCACCAATTAGTTCATGTTTGTAATCTGCCCCTAAAGCTTTTAGTAAACTTGGTAATTCGGTAGTTCCAAAATACTGATCTACACTCGGTATTTCTTTTTGCAAATCAGGCTTGTATCTTTCGGAAAGACAACCAGTTACAAATACTTTATCGACCGTTCCTTCTTCCTTTTTCTTAACAAACTCAAGAATGGTATTGATGCTTTCTTCCTTGGCATTTGCAATAAATCCGCAAGTATTAATAACCACAATATTCCCTTCTTCTTCGTGAACTACCTCTTTGTTATTAGCCTTCAATTGACCCATTAACACTTCGCTATCGTACACATTTTTTGAGCAACCAAGGGTTACTACGTTGATCTTATTTTTTTTGAGAGTTTTTGTTCGCATAATAACTCTCCACGAAAGTGGAGATTTTTTTTTAAAACTTTATTAATCTTTGCCAAAGTTTAAAACTTTGATAAAGTTAAAAGTAACGTTTATAAGATTCCTGCCTTTGAGGAATTTGAGTGAAGTTTATAAGACACCCACTTTCGTGGGTATGCTAATTAAAAAAAGAATCTACAAATTCAATTTTATTAAAAACTTGAAGGTCATCAATTCCTTCTCCTACTCCAATATATTTTACGGGTATTTTAAACTGGTCACTTATTCCAATTACCACACCACCTTTTGCTGTTCCATCTAATTTAGTTACGGCAAGTGAAGTAACTTCAGTAGCTGCTGTAAATTGTTTGGCTTGTTCGAAAGCATTTTGTCCTGTAGATCCGTCTAATACCAATAATACTTCATTTGGGGTATTAGGAATCACCTTCTGCATTACTCGCTTAATCTTAGTCAACTCGTTCATTAAGTTTACTTTATTATGAAGTCTTCCTGCTGTATCTATAATTACTACATCTGCATTTTGGTTGACGGCACTTTCCAAGGTGTCGAAAGCTACAGAAGCAGGATCACTTCCCATACTTTGCTTTATAATAGGAACATTAGAACGATCTGCCCAAACTTGTAATTGTTCTATTGCTGCGGCACGAAAAGTATCTGCTGCTCCTAAAACAACTTTTTTTCCAGCCTTTGTAAAATGATGGGCTAATTTTCCAATAGTGGTGGTTTTACCAACACCATTTACACCAACTACCATAATTACATAGGGTGTATTTTGTTCTGGCACCTCAAATTCTGTAGCATTACCTGTATTGGTTTCGCTTAATAGATTCGCAATTTCTTCTCTTAATATTGCATTGAGTTCTGTAGTACCAAGGTATTTATCTTTAGCTACTCTAGCTTCTATTCGGTCAATAATTTTCAAAGTAGTATCTACTCCAACATCACTTGACACTAATACTTCTTCTAGATTATCTAATACATCATCATCTACTTTGCTTTTTCCAGCAACTGCTTTGCTAAACTTGTCAAAGAAGGAAGATTTTGTTTTTTCCAGTCCTTTATCTAAGGTTTCTTTTTTTTCTTTTGAAAATATTTTTTTAAAAAAACTCATTGGATAGTTTTTTAGTATAGTTAAATTTTATGCAAATATACGATTTCAAAATATTTCAGAAATCGAAATCATTAAAAATAGAAAAAGCCACTCTTATAAAAAAGTGGCTTTTATTCTATATGTTATAACGAATTACTTTTTACTTAACCAACCGCTTACTTGGTCTGGAGCCATAATAGACTCAACAAAAGTATAAGCTCCTGTTTTTTCAGACTTCACCATTTTAATGGCTTTAGTTAAACGATTAGATCCTGTTTGTAACGATGCTATTGATTTCTTTGCCATGTCTTACTTATTTTATCTCTTTATGAACCGTCATCTTTTTAAGAATTGGGTTGAATTTTTTAATCTCCATACGATCTGGAGTGTTTTTTTTGTTCTTTGTAGTAATGTAACGTGAAGTTCCTGGTTGACCAGAATTTTTATGCTCTGTACATTCTAAAATCACTTGTACTCTATTTCCTCTTTTAGCCATTGTTATAGACTTTTAATATTATTGATGCAATTATTTGTTAAGAAAGCCATTTGCACGAGCTTTTTTTACAACTGCAGTAATTCCTTTTTTGTTAATTGTTTTTAATGCTGAAGCAGCAACTTTAATGGTAATCCATTTATCTTCTTCAGGTAAATAAAAACGTTTTTTGATAAGATTTACATTAAATCTTCTTCTCGTTTTATTCATTGCATGAGAAACATTATTCCCAAACATTGCTCTTTTTCCAGTAAGTTCACAAACTCTTGACATTCCTTAAAATCTTTTAGTTATTTTAAACAGGGTGCAAATTTAAGTAAACTTATTGGTATGAGCAACAAAAGAAAGTTAGTTTTTTAAAATTTCTTTTCGAACCATTTCTAATGCTTTTAAAGTTGCTTTTGCAATTACTTTTTCTCGGGGCTGCCCAAAGTTATATTTTTCTGAAATCACTCCTGAAGGTGAGGCTATTGCTATAAAAACCGTTCCTATTTCATCATCGGCATCTCCTTTATTTGGTCCTGCGTTACCCGTTGTTGAAATTGCATAATCCGATTTAAATATTTTTGCAGATTGTATTGCCATCGCTTCGGCAACTTCTTTACTTACGACCGTATATTTTTTTATTAAAGATTCTTCTACTCCTAAAACCGATGTTTTTACCTTAGTTGCATACGCTACAATACTTCCTCTAAAAAATGAAGAAACTCCAGACTGTGCCGTTATTTGTTCTACTATTGCTCCTCCTGTACAACTTTCAGCAATACTTAAGGTTTGCTTTTTTGAAACAAATTCTTTCATTAATTGTTGCACAATAGTTGTTTCATCTTCAAATCCAATTACTATATCTTTTAGTAATTCTTTTAGTATTTCCATTTGAGAATTTACAGCAGATTTTACTTTTTCCTCATGAGTCCCTTTAGATGAAAGACGTAAACGAACCCTTCCGAAGGATGGTAAATAAGCTAGTTTAATAGCTTCTGGTAATGCATCTTCCCATTTATGAATAATCTTTACAATCTCGCTTTCTCCCATTCCGAAAGTTAAAAGCGTTTTATAATATACAAATGGGAACTCAAATTTCTCAATCAAACGAGGAATTACTTTCGTTGAAATTAAATTTTTCATTTCGTAAGGAACACCTGGCAACGAAACAAAAGCCGTGTTGTCTTTTTCCATCCACATTCCTGGAGCTGTGCCAAACTCGTTATGCAAAATAGTCGCTTTTGAAGGCACTAATGCTTGGTATAAACTTTCTGGAAGCAAAGGATGTTTTGCGTGAATTTTATACAATTTCTTTACATGCTGAAGAACTTTGTCGTCTTCAACCAAAGTGTCATTTAAAAACTCGCAAAAAGTCTGCTTGGTAATATCGTCTTTTGTAGGTCCAAGACCTCCAGTTACAATAACAATATCTACTTTATTTTTAGCATCTTTTAAAGCTTGTAAAATATGTTCTCGATCGTCTTGAATTGAAGTAATTTGATAAACCTGAACCCCTATTTTATAGAGTTCTTTTGAAATAAAAGCCGAATTTGTATCAACAATCTGTCCGATTAAAATTTCATCGCCAATTGTAATAATTTCAGCTAACATTTATATATTAAAATCATGTTTTAAATCGTCTATTGCAAGACCAACTTTTAAAATAACTTTTGAAAGATTGTCTTCAATTGAAGTTTTATTCTTTAATGTTTTTGTCCAAGACTCAATAGCGGTAATATCTTTTTGAAGATTTAAACCAAACATTTCTAAATTAGGCTTCATTTTGTGTGCAAATTGATAAGCCAATTCTCTATTATTATTTTCAATAGCTTCTTCCATCGCAGATAAATCTGGTGGAATTTCTTCTAAGAATGTTTTGGCAACAATTAGCATAAATTCTTGATCGCCACCAGCGATTTCGCTTAAGCTTTCTGCGGAATAATTTTCACTCATTTATTTAACTTTTATAGAGAATAGTTCGTTTTCTTCGACAAAGCCTTTTAAAATATCGTTGGAATTAACTTTTCCAACTCCTGAAGGCGTGCCTGTAAATATAACATCTCCTATCTTTAAAGTAAAATATTTTGAGATATATTCGATTAACTCATCAATTTTCCACAACATTAAGGACGTATTTCCGACTTGTTGCACTTCTCCATTCTTTTCTAAACTAAAATTAATATCATTTACATCTTTAAAATCACTCTTCGGAAGAAAATTTCCGATCACCGCTGCTCCATCAAATGCTTTTGCTTTTTCCCAAGGAAGTCCTTTTGCTTTTAATTGAGCTTGAAGATCACGAGCGGTAAAATCGATTCCTAATCCTATTTCATTATAATATTTATGAGCAAATTTCCGATCGATATGTTTTCCTATTCTATTAATCTTCACCAATATTTCTACTTCATGATGAACATCATTAGAAAATTCAGGAATAAAAAAAGGTTGTTTCTTTAAAAGTATCGAAGTATCAGGCTTTAAAAACAACACAGGGTCTCTTGGAACCGAATTGTTTAACTCTTCTATATGTTTTACATAATTTCTACCAACGCAAATTATTTTCATAAGCCTTTAATATTTGTTAATTTGGTCATATGCTGTTCGCTATTTACAATTTTCATTAACGATAAGGTATTTAACTTGCTCGTTTCATTTCGTATTAAATTTATTTTTCAACATATCTAAACTATCATTGGTAATTGGTCCTGCAGGTTTGTTGTTAATTCTATCTTTTAAATCTCGTAAAACCTTTTTGGTGTACATTGGAAAATCTGCATTTTGAATCCAACTAAAATACCCTGGTTCCGATTTAAACAATTCCTCGATTATCTTCCCTTTATGTTTTCCAAAAGTTATTATTTCTTTACCATCTTTGTTGTAACCTATAAAGCCTGCAAAATCAGCAAAATCCTGGTAAGAGCTAATTTTAGAAAGGAATGGAATATCATTTTCTAGTTCATCATACCTTTTTACTTGTGCAACAAATATTTCGTAAGTTGCCAAAGTATCAGCTTCGGCACTGTGTGCATTTATAAGTTCCTTATTACAATAAAATTCATAAGCAGCACCAAGTGTTCTTTTTTCCATTTTATGAAAAATAGTCTGTACATCTACCGCTAAATTTTTCTTTAAATCAAAATCTATTTCTGCTCTTAATAATTCTTCTGCTAACAAAGGAATGTCAAATCTATTGGAATTAAACCCTCCTAAATCGCTGTCCTTTATTAAGTCATACACTTTAGGGGCTAGTTCATTAAATGTAGGCTCATTGACTACCATCTCGTCCGAAATACCGTGGATAGCAGTAGTTTCTGCAGGTATTTTCATTTCTGGATTCACACGCCAAGTGTAGCTTTCTTTATTTCCGTTGGGAAAAATTTTTAGGATAGAAATTTCTACAATCCTATCTTTTGAAACATTGATTCCTGTTGTTTCTAAATCGAAAAAACATATTGGTTTGCTTAATTTTAACTCCATAATTATATAAAAAATAACGGTATTATTATTGCGTTAACAAAGATAATATTAATATTGTGAAGCCATGAAGATTACCATTATTTCTTTCTTTTTTTTACTTTTTTGTTTTGGTAGTTTTTCTCAAACTAACGATGACCGAGTAAAACTAACTATTACAGAAAATGGAAAAAGAACTATTTTTTTTGCAGAAAACACCTCTCAAGATACGCTAAGAGCATTCTTAATACTAAAGCCTGTTGGATATCGAAGAAGTTCTTCAAGACCTATATTAAAAGACATTCCTCCAAAAACTAAAGTAGCAATGACTACGATTATTGAAACATCTAACGTTCCTTCAAGCTATACCTATCAATTTATTATTGATGAAAAAAGAATTAATCTTGACGATATTCGCAAAAAATCTAGCAAAGATATTTCTAAGTTAATCGAAAACAGGTTGGTGATTTTTTATGAAGGTGATTGCGAAAAATGCGTCTTGCTTTCTGATGCTTTAAAAAAGAACCGTATCAAACATCGTGTTTTTGATATTAATCAAGACCAAAAACTTTATGACCAATTTGTTAAATTTATTAGAAATCGTTTTCCTGATAAAACCGAATTTAATCTTCCCATAATATGGAATAAAAATAAGGCGGTTTTTGGATATGATAATCTTGATTTAATGCTTAATAAATTTTCAAACTAAGTTAATAATCAAAAGCACCATTGACTACTAGCTATCGATTTACTGAATACTAAACCTCTCGATTTACATCCCAAGCCTCCAAATAATCGGCAACTGCTTTAACGAATTGTCCACCTAGAGCTCCATTAACAACCCGATGGTCGTAAGAATGTGACAAAAACATTTTATAACGGATACCAATAAAATCGCCTTCAGGGGTTTCGATAACCGCAGGAACTTTTCTAATAGCTCCTAAAGCTAAAATTCCTACTTGTGGCTGATTAATAATTGGTGTTCCCATAATACTACCAAAGGTTCCAACATTAGTAACTGTATAAGTACCTCCTTGAATATCGTCTGGTTTTAATTTTCCAGAACGTGCTCTTCTCGCTAAATCATTTACCGCTTTACTCATCCCTACCAAGTTTAATTGGTCGGCATTTTTAATTACCGGAACAATTAAATTCCCGTCGGCTAAGGCAGCAGCCATTCCTAAATTGATGCTTTTTCGTTTGATGATTTTATCGCCATCTACTAAAACATTCAACATTGGATAATCTTTCAAGGCTTTTGCAACCGCTTCCATAAAGATTGGAGTGAACGTTAAGTTCTCCCCTTCGCGCTTCATAAAATCAGCTTTTACTTTTTTACGCCAATTCCAAATATTAGTAACATCTACTTCAATAAAAGATTGAACGTGTGCAGCAGTCTGAACACTTTGTACCATATGATGAGCAATGAGTTTCCCCATACGCGTCATTTCTATAATTTCATCTCCTTCGTTTATTGGAACTGAAGTTGATTTTGTTTCGGCACTTCGACTCCGCTCAGTGACCGCACTTTTATTTTGTTCGACAACAACATTTGAAGTTGTTTTTTGTTGAACAGATTGTGAAGAACGATTTTCAACATATAAAAGAATATCATTTTTGGTAACTCTTCCGTCTTTTCCTGTTCCTGATATACCGTCTAATTCTTGTTGTAAAATCCCTTCAGATTTAGCAATATTTTTTACTAGTGGCGAATAAAAACGAGTGTCTGAACTCTGTACAACAGTTTCAGCAACCTCTTTCATTGGAGCTTCTACTTGAGCAATCACCTCTTTTAAAGGGGTTGCTACTGCAACAGTTTCTGAAGGAGTTACATCTGTAGTGGCAGTTCCTTCAATTTCAATTACTGCAATGGTTTGACCTACTTGAATTACATCATCTACTTCAAAAAGCTTTTCCACCAATACACCAGTAACCTCACTTGGAACCTCGCTATCCACTTTATCGGTTGCGATTTCTAATACTGCTTCATCCTCTTCAATAGTATCTCCTACTTCTTTTAACCAAGCAGTTAAGGTTGCTTCTGCAACACTTTCTCCCATCTTCGGTAACTTTAATTCAAACTTTGCCATAATAATTTATCTTACTAGAAGGATTTATTTTAACGATGCAAAATTAGTTAAAATTTATATGTTTTTTAGATGGATTTTCTTAAAAAAACCAACACAGACCCTTTTTGGTCGCTTTGATCGCTTCCGAGAATAAAATTACAGCCAGGAGGAGAAATACGAAATGTGTTGCCTTTTCCTCTTAATTTTCGCATTACCATAAAAATTTGGGAATATGACATGTAATCTACATCAAAAATAAAGTTGGAATTTATCAAAACCTCATCGCTAAAAATAGTCTTTGAAGTAGTCTTTATTTCAGTATTAATATTTTCTGAAATATTTTTTAGGAGTATTATATTTTCAGTTAATACGTAAGTAATCTTATTTGTAATTGAAGTTTCGTTTTTATTTTTTGAAGTGTTTTTAAAATTTTTAGCTACAAAAACTCCCAACTTCACAAATGAATCGAACAGAAAATTGGTATTAAAATGCTTCTTATAAAATATATGCATCGCTCCATAAAAACAATCAAAATAAGCGGCATCTTTTTGTGTGCTTTCTCCTTTGTAGTGAAGCATTACACTACTTCCTAAATAGTGATTTTTATAACCTGCTTTTGTTATTTTATACGAGAAATCTATATCCTCTCCGTACATAAAATAGTCTTCATCAAAACCCTTAACTTCATTGTAAACACTTTTTTTTAATAACATAAAAGCGCCAACTAAAACAGCTACTTCACCGTTTTCATTTTTTAAAATATCGTTTGCATAATAGTCCTTTCCCAATCCTAATAATTTTAAAATAGAGGCTTTTGGTGTTGGTAAATTTCGTTTGCTTTCGGGAAGAAAAGAACCTGTTCCATCCATTAAATAGATTCCTAAAGCTCCTAATTTTTTTATGGATTCGGCATATTTTAAGGAAACAATAAAAGTATCTTCTGCTACTGCTGTATCGGGATTTAAAATACAAACATACTCCCCTTTTGCAATGGCGACAGCTTGATTGTTTGCTTTACTGAAACCAACATTTTCTTTGTTTTCGATTAAGGTAATTTCAGGGAATTTAGTTTTCATCATCGCACAACTCTCGTCTGGAGAATTGTTATCTATTACTATAATTTCTGCATCAATTCCTTTAATACTTCGTTGTACACTTACTATACATTGCTCTAAAAAATATTGAACATTATAATTAAGTATGATGATAGATAACTTCATAGGTCTATAACATTTATTAAATCGGACATATCCTGTTCGCTATTCGTCCCCGTATCAAGTACTGGACAGGCTATATTATTGTTTGATGAAAATTTTAACATGCTCGTTTCAATATTATGAACTTTTTAATGATGCTTCAAAAGGAATTCTATTTAAAATACTTCTGCCTAAAGTTACCTCATCCGCATATTCTAATTCGTCTCCTACTGAAATTCCTCTGGCAATCGTGGTCGTGGTTATTTTAAAATCTTCAATTTGACGAAAAATAAAAAAATTGGTCGTGTCTCCTTCCATTGTGGAACTTAAAGCAAAAATAAGTTCTTTTACTTTTCCTAATTTTACTTTTTCGACTAATGAAATAATATTTAATTCCCCAGGACCAATGCCATCCATTGGCGAGATCTTCCCTCCTAAAACGTGGTATTGCCCTCTGAATTGACTCGTATTCTCGATTGCCATTACATCACGAACATCTTCAACTACACAGATAATTTCTTTATTTCGGTTTGGGTTACTACAAATCTCACATAGTACTTTATCAGAAATATTATGACAGCTTTTACAAAAAATGATTTCTTCTCGCATTTGTTGTAAGCTTTCGGTAAGTTGCTGGGTATGGCTTTGAGGTTGTTTCAATAAATGCAATACCAAACGCAATGCTGTACGTTTACCAATGCCAGGAAATTGTGACATTTCGTTGACTGCATTTTCAAGAAGTTTTGATGAAAAATCCATTTACTTATTATTGGCAGCAATATAAAAAAAATGCTTCAGATAAAGTGATTTTACCTGAAGCATTCTTTTGAAATTCAATCTTGTTATTTTTTAATTAGTTTCTTAGTTATGGAACCTGCATCTGAGTTAATTCGGATAAAATAAATACCGTTATTTAATTTAGAAACATCAATAGTATATTCTTCAGAAATTGAAATATTAGGTTGATAAATTACTAGTTTTCCTAAAACATCAAACACGCTAAAGTCTGCTTCAACTCCTTTATTAAAAGTAAATTTTACTGTATTATTAGTAGGATTTGGATACATAAACACCTCTTTTTCAGAAAGAAAAGAATTCACACTTAATACAAAAGGTACAATTGGTGAAGCCCAAAGGCCTCTTCCGTATGAGGCTGCATAGATTTTTTCATCTACACTATTAATTTCTAATTCGTTGATAATTACATTTGGTAAATTGTTATTGTAAGGCTGCCATTCAGTAAAAGTATTGTCTATATAAAACAACCCATAGTCCATTCCTAAGTACAAACCATCATTATCATGATTATCCCAAACCAATGCTAATGCAGAAAAATTAGGTAAGTTAAATTTGTAGTTTATCCAAGTTACTCCTCCATCTTCTGAAACAAGCACTTTATTTGAACTATTTGTTGCTACAGCAATTTTATTAGGATTTGTTGGATGAATTGCAATAGAATTTATAATTTCTCCAGGATTTGCCAACTGTACCCAATTAGTTGCACCTCCATCTTCGGTTTTGTAAATTAATGCACTTCTAGATGCATACATTACTTGATTATTTGAAGCTGCAATTTTTAAATGATTTAATTCATTTCCAAAATCTTGAGAAATAGCTGACCATGAATTCCCCTTGTTTGTAGATTTATAAACGTTTTTCAATCCTATATATATAGTGTTTGTAACTTGAGGATCTTGCTCAAAAGGAGTTACCCAATTTCCACTAGCAGGTGTTGATACATAAGAGATGGAACCTGCAGCATTATCTGTTTTGTATGTGCCTCCGTATTGAGTCATTCCGTACATCGTATTTGTATTGTCTTTATCTACAAAACCTTCCATGCCGTCTGCACCAATCCAGTCTATCCAACCGTTTACAGCTGTATAGAAAGAAGAACCATTATCTTGTGAACCTCCAGTAATTACAACATCTGTTGTTTGAGAAATACCTATTTTATAAAATTGCCTAATTCCTAAACCCTTAGTAATATCTTCATAATAATTAGCAGTAATATTTGCGGTATTTTCAGCTTTAAAAATACCTCCATCTGTACCTGAATATAAAGTAGTTCCGTCAAAGACTAGAATATCTACATCGGCGTGGTTATAACCAACATTTGCATTTGCTGCATTTCCTGGAACCCAATCCGATGTGTTTTCAAAAGTAACTCCACCATCCATAGAACGCCAAGTTAAAATTCCTGCAATATGTACTTCATTTACATCTGTTGGGTTAACAGCTATATCCATATCTCGAGGTGCTTGCCCACCAGAATCAAATCCAGCAGTATCATATCCAAAATAATTTCTTCCGGTATGATCTAGTTCAGTAAAACTATCTCCTGAATCTATAGATTTATAAAAACCCCCAAAGCTACCGTTATTTGCTTCAAGAAGATATACGATTGTATCATCATCTGGAGAAACCCCTACCATTTTAGCTTGAGAAGGAAAACTTCCTGTACTTGTAAAAGTAGCACCTCCATCTATAGATTTATGAAAACCATAACCTGAAACATACACTACGTTAGAATCTCCTGGTTTGAACTCAATATCATAACATTTGTTATCGTTTAGAGGCGATGTCCAGGTTACTCCACCATCTGTGGTCATGTACATTCCTGCATTCTGACTTGAAGCATAAATAATATTACTATCCGTAGGATGAATTAAAATCTTATTTACCAAAGAATTACTTAAATCTGCTAATTGAGACCAAGTTGCTCCAGCATCAATAGATTTATATATTAATCCACTAGAAGAACCAAAATAATAGGTATTTGAATCTTGTGGATCTATAGTAACAGCATACACACTCAGGTTTGAGAAATAATCTCCCATTGCGGCCCACGATGCTCCGGCATCTGTAGTTCTCCAGACGCCTCCAGTATTTGCACCTACAATTATATGGTTTGCATCAATAGGGTCTATCGCAATAGATGTAATCCTACCAACACCTGGATTCCAACTTGTGGTAGAGTTCCAATCTGTTGGTCCTAATTCCTCCCAATTATCTATTAAAGGTTGTCTGCTCCCTGAAGTTTCGTTTAGGTAAGCATTAAAACTTTCAACTTCTATTAATGTTTCAGTTATAGAGGGTAGCATTCCGTTTTCGTTCATTAAACGAGTTGCATTGTATTCCCAACGTTTAAATTGAACATATCCTGAACCTCTGCCTTTGTCTTTGTTTTCAAAATAAGTTTCTGCATTGTCAATAATTTCTTGAACGGTGAAATTCTCTGCTTCAATCATTTCAAAATATTCTTGTGAATGAATAGTAACCGAAATAAATAATGCTCCAATAAATAATAATAATTTTGTTTTCATGTATCTATACTATTTAATAATTCGGTCGCATGCAGTTCGCTATTAGTCATTCCCCTGGGTGATAAACTTTTTAACATGCTCGTTTCATAGCTTAATTAAAATTGAGGTGTTACTCTTCTAATTTTCAATAAGTTTCAAATATACTAAGAAAATGGTTTTCTAATTTGTTAATATTTGTATTTTTACCAATCAACTTAATCACTTATAAAATATGAAACCTCACTATATACTATTACTAATTACTGGTTATTTTGGGGTGCTATTTTTAATTTCAATCCTTACTGGGAAAGAAGATTCAAACGAGGCATTTTTTAAAGCTAACAGACAATCTCCTTGGTATCTTGTTGCTTTTGGGATGATTGGCGCCACCCTATCTGGAGTTACTTTTATATCGGTTCCAGGTACTGTAGAAACTGCACAGTTTAGCTATATGCAAATGGTTTTTGGGTATATTTTTGGAATGATAATTATTGCTTATGTATTGCTTCCTATTTATTATAAGTATAATGTCACATCCATTTACGAATATTTAAATGATCGTTTGGGAAGTAAATCTCACAAAATCGGTGCCTTTTTCTTTTTACTTTCAAGAACAATTGGTGCTGCTTTCAGAATATTTTTAGTAGCACTAGCGATGCAATATTTAATTTTTGATGAATGGAATGTGCCTTTCATTATTACCGTGATATTTTCTATTTTACTTATTTGGATTTATACCCATCGTGGCGGAATTAAAACAATCGTATGGACCGATACACTTCAAACTTTCTTTATGCTTTCGGCAGTAATTTTAGCCATCTATTTTATAAATGATAAAATTGGCTGGAGCTTTTCTGAATTTTTTGCTTCGGAAGAATTAAAACAATACAATAAAATTTTGTTTACGGGTGATGTAAATAGCAAATCTTATTTTTTGAAATCATTTTTTGGAGGAATTTTCATTACGGTAGCAATGACAGGTGTTGACCAAGATATGATGCAAAAAAATCTAACTTGCAAAAACTTAAAAGAAGCTCAAAAAAATATGCTATCGATGGTAAGTTTATTGGTGGTTGTAAATTTTGTGTTTCTACTTTTAGGTGCCTTACTTTATATCTACATTAACAAATTTGGTTTGGAAGTGCCTGTAATTGATGGTGTAAGAAGAACCGATTTATTATTTCCATTAGTGGCTGTAAAAAGCGGATTGGGAATTCCGTTAGCAATGGTATTTATTTTAGGGATTATCGCTGCTGCTTATTCAAGTGCAGATTCAGCTTTAACCTCCTTAACTACTTCTTATTGTGTAGATTTTTTAGATATTGAAAAGAGAGATAAATCTATCCAGAAATCACTTCGTAAAAAGGTGCATATTGCAGTTTCTGTGATTTTAGTTTTAGTGGTAGTTTTATTTAATAGTGTATTGGAACGTGATGTAATTACAGGATTGTTTACCATTGCTTCTTATACGTATGGGCCACTTTTAGGATTGTTTTTCTTTGGAATTTTTACTGAATTTAAAGTAAAAGAAAAATATGTTTTAATAGTTTGTATTGTTTCGGTAGCCTTGAGTTATTTCTTAAATATTTATTCTGAAGATTTATTTAACGGCTATCAGTTTAGTTTTGAATTATTAGGATTAAACGGATTATTTACCTTTTTAGGCTTGTATTTAATTAGGAAGAAAGGGTGAGAAGAAATTGAAGCTGAAACCGAAGTTGAAGTTGAAGTTGAAATCGAACTTGAAATAAAGCATTCTGAGTTTTCTACAAAGAAGGAAGTATGAATAAATCATTCCTAATACTGTCCCGTACTCAAAAGCACCAAAGTACAAGCTGCTTCATAACTTATTTTATTCTTATCTAATATTTTATAAAACTCAGGATTTTCCGTGCCGGGATTAAAAATTACTCGTTTTGGTTTTAAAGAAAGAATGTACTGGTAATAATCTACTTGGCGTTTAGCGTTTAAATATAAAGTCACAGTATCAATTTTTTGAAACAATTCTTTTTCCTTTTTTATAGTAACTCCTGCTACAGTTCCTTCCCGCAAACCAACAGCAACAACAGGATGCCCTTTATCTACCAAACGGTTTATTGCCATAAAGGAATACCTTGAAGGGTTTAAACTCGCACCAATGACTAAACTCTTTTTCATTTATCAAATATCTTATAATACTTTGTTAAAATGATAAATATATGTAACATTTCTTAATTTGTTACGTCTATACAATAGAAATATTTCTTTCTTTACTGTGTGATTTTTACGTTGATGGTTAGTGTTAATAATCGCAGTAAAGTTTCAAGCCCAAAGTTTATTCTTTGGGCTTGTTTGTTAAAGAACCTAAAGCCCGTTACCTGTTTATTTTCTTATTTCCTTCACCAATTCAACTAAAATATAAGCAACAAATCCAACAGCCAATCCCATAATTAATTCGGAAACTATTGAAGGTATCGAATGAAAGAAATCGTAAACCTGAGGGATATTATGAACAAACATTCCGCCACCCACCAATAGCATTGCAATGGTTCCAACTATTGCTAATAATTGAATTAGTTTAGGTAAAACCCAAATATGTGTCATTCCAACTCCGTACCATATTTTTTTTGCTAACCCTTTTTTATTTTCAGAAATTTCAACCATTTTAAAACCACCGTCGTCCATCCGAACCATTAAAGCAACAATACCATAAACTCCAACAGTTGCAATAATTGCCACAATAGTAACAACAATAATTTGAGTAAATAATTCAAATTCTGAAACTGTCCCTAAAGCGATCATTATAATTTCTAACGAAAGAATGAAATCGGTAATAATGGCTGATTTTATTTTAGATTTTTCAGCAATAAGCAGCTCTTCTTCTGTTCTAATATTTTTAAAATCTACTCGTTTATATTTTTTATGAAAGAAGGTATGGATAATTTTTTCAACTCCCTCAAAACTTAAATAAACACCACCAAGTAATAAAATAGGCACAATTGCTTGAGGTAAAAAAGCACTTAGTAAAAAGGCAAACGGAAGGATAATTAACTTATTTAAAAAAGACCCTTTGGTAATTGCCCAAATTACGGGTAACTCTCTGGAGGCTCTAAAACTGGAAGCTTTCTCTGCTCCTACTGCCAAATCATCGCCTAGAACACCTGCTGTTTTTTTAGTGGCAACTTTGGTCATCACGGTAACATCTCCCATTAAAGAAGCAATATCATCTAAAAGCGCAAAAAATCCTGACATAAATAAACTTTTATTATAAGAACAAAGTTAAGCTATTGTTTAGAAAATTTTATAAAACTGAAATTATTGAAGTTTAAATAAACCGAGAGTTATAAAAAAAGACATCCTATTTTCACAGGATGCCTTCAGTATAACAATTTTTCGTATTCAATTATTGTCTAATTATTAAAATAAACACCTCCTGGGATAATACCAACTTCAATACTTTCAATTTCAAGATTGGTGGTTAAATCAAATATTTTTAAAGTTCCGTTACTATTAAAATCTGCGGCATCTGTTGCAAATAACTTTCCATCGTTTGCAGTCATAGAATAGAAGAAACCTGAAATAATACTTGCAGAAGGTAATTCGGTACTGCTAGCTTCCTTACTATAAACCGCTCCATTTAAACTATAGATTAAATTAACATCGTCCATTGTTAAGCCACTTGGATGTTCGGTTGTTTCAAAATTAAAAGTTTGTGAAACGGTGTCAGAATCAACATCAATTTCTACTAATTCTCCGTTGGTTTCATTTCCTGTAAATTCTGGATTTCCTCCACAAAGAACCCATAAGCTACCGCTTAAAATCACCATAGAATTTGGAACATCACCAACAGTAATTGTTGTTAAAAATGTATTTGTTTCGGTGTTAAAAACAGATATTATATTATTTTGTCCCCAGCCTCCTTTGTGAGCAACATATAATTTACCTCTACTTATAAGTACATTCTCTGGTCCAAAATCGACCGAAATTGTTTCAATAACCTCGTTGGTTATCAAGTCTATTATAGCAATAAAATCATCCGAATTATCACCAGGATCACCCCAATTACTCACATAACCAAAGTTTCCTTCTGAAACAAAAAATCTGGGATTATCCAATCCGTCCGAAATAGTTGCAATACTCTCAAAAGTGTATCTATTTACAACTTCAATTTTATGTGAATTATTTATAACAATATAAGCTTTTCCATCATTAAAACCCATAGACTGAACAACATTACCTAAATCGGTTTCATTTACATTATTAAAAATAGCTTGTTCTACGTAACTGTAATCTTCAGAGATAAAAGATACGGTTCCCGTTCCTGTTCCAAAAGGCCCTTCGTTGGTAACAAATAATCCATTTTGAAAATCTCCCAAAAATGAATCTGTTGGGTCTGTACCGTTTTCACATTCCGTTAGATTATTTATACCATCACCATCACAATCTTCTAAACCTAAAGAATTATCAGGATTCTCTGTTAAAAGCACACAAATATCTACTGTACCATCTATTACATCTTCACATGTTGGTAAAGTAACAACATCATCATCACTGCTACAAGATGTCAAAATTAAAGTGGCAATTAATACATAAGTAATTCTTTTTAATAGTTTCATTTTTTTTAAAATTTAAAGTTTATAAAGGTTTGAAAATTTCTGTTAGGCATCGGCCTGTATGCAACATTTTCGTAATATTTATTAAAAATGTTGTTTAACTTTATTCCTATTTTTATAGGAAATTTATTTTTTTGAAATGTATAATCTATTCCGAAGTTTGAAACCGAATATGCTTCTACTATTCCTAAATTATCGGTAGTAGTAAATACCGTTCCATTATATAATAATTGATAGTAGGCTGAAATATTGTTGAAGGTATAGTTAAGCAAACTAGTTGTTTTATGATATGGAACATAAATAAGTTGCTTGTCCTTTTCTTTATCAATAGCCGAAGTATAAGCGTAATTTATTGACGTAGAAAATTGGTGTTCTTTAAATGCTATTAAATAGTTTGCAGAAACTTCTGCACCATAATTTTCTGCTTCCGAAATATTTATCGGCATCCACAAACCACTATCAGAAGGTTGCCATTTTATCAAATTTGTTGAAGTAATGTAAAATGCGTTCAATTGAAACTGAAAATTTTTCCAAGTAAATTTATTACCAAAATCTGCTTGATAAGAAGTTTCTGGTTGTAGATTTTTATTTCCGCCAGCATCCCAGAACAAATCATTAAAAGTTGGCACTCGGTAATTTTTGGAACCATTTAATGTTACCGAATACCAATTTAATAATTGATAACTTACATCGAAGGCAACTAAAAATGGATTCTTAAATTCATTTAAAAATTCTTGACGCAAATTTAATCCGTAACTTAGTTTTTTACTTACTTGATGTTTCAGTAAAAAAACGGCAGCCAAAGTATTTCGGTCGTTATTTCCTATATTACTTCCTTCCGAATTTATATAGGTATAATTTAATACCGAACTAATTTTTAGATTATCCAACAGATTGTATTCCAATAAATAATCGCCAATAAACGTGTTCGATTTACCTTCAAAAAAAAACTCTTTTTCTTTGTTCGGAGAATACCGATAGCGTTCAAAAAGGTGCGCTACTTTTAAGGTAGAACTTAATTTATTCCTGTTAGTTTTCCAACTTACAAGGTTACGTGTAGTTATATCCTTATAGTTATCATTGGAAGGTGCAGTAATACTTCCCGAAAAATTACGGTCGCTTACAAAGTAATTACTATTCCAGCTTAAGAAACCTTTTTTTGTTTTCGAACCTGCGTTTGCTGAAATATTAAGTCTTGAAAATTCACCATTTTCATTTTTCTGATCTAAGTTTATAAAATCATAATCATTTTCAGAATCTATAAAATCAATACCCAAATCAAAATATTTTTTTTCGTTAGATTGTACCGTTTTAAAATTCCCTAATAAGGTCGAAAAGCTTCCGTAGCCAATATTAAGATCATTTTTATGCTGTTTTTTAAATACTAAATCGTTGTTTAAATGAATGCTCCCACCTACAGCTCCACTCCCATATTGAGTACTTCCGCCTCCGCTTCGTATAATAATATTATTGAATGAATTTATTGAAATGGTATTAAAATCGGTTTGTCCCGTTAGGTTTGAGTTTATATTAATACCGTTCCAGATTACAGCGGTTTGTGCCGCATTGGTTCCTCTAAAAGATGGTGAAGAAACCATTCCGTAACCATTTTCTTTAAAATATATAGTGGAGTTTAAGCGTAATACGTCTGTGAGTGAAGCCGAATTTCGTTCAATTAACGTGTCAGATATTTTGGTAAGCTTATAGCCGCTTGCGTATTCGTTTAATTTAGAATCTAGGATCAAAACTTCCTTTAATTCCTGAATAGAATCCAATTGTGCATACAAAGGTGTAGCACAAAAAAATGTAATTAATATAAAATGATAAAATCGACTCATATTTCCCTTGCTTTTATCCCGAAAGCTTACTGTTAAATTATAAATATGGCAGGTCTCCTGGCTCTCTTTTTAACTAATTGCCTTCCCATCCCGAAACGTCGGGACAGTGACTTAAGATTATTAGTTATTCTCAATTATAAATTGAAAATCAGATTACAGTTGCGGGAACAGCTTCGGAATTAAACCGAATTCCCTTTTAAGAGTTTGTCTGTTCGAGCGCAGTCGAGAACTAATTCTCTTACGTAAACTCAACAAACATCACTCACCAAAATTCTCTGCAAAAGTAACATTTTATTTAATTGACTATTCTATTAAGTAACAATTATTTTATTTAATTTCTTTGTGTAGCTTTGTGCCTTCTTTGAACCCTTTGTAGTTTAACAAAATAACATTTATGATTAAAAATATATTTTTCCTATTCCTTTTCGCTTCTATTTTTTCTTGTAATGAAAAAGTAAAGGATGAAAAACTTTCTGAAAAAACAATTAAAAATTCAAACATAGAATTCGCTAAAGGATTTGATATCTCCTACCACGAGGGCTATAAAATTATCACTTTAAAAAATGCTTGGCCAGGAGCTGATAAAGAATTTAAATATGCTTTAATTGAAAGCGGAATCGTTTTAGAATCTCCCGAAGAATATGATGCTATTGTTACCATTCCGATAGACGAAATTGTGGTAACCTCAACCACTCACATTCCTTCTTTAGAAATGTTACACATTGAAGAAACCTTAATTGGCTTTCCTAATTTGGATTATATTTCTTCAGAAAAAACAAGAAAACGTATTACTGAAGGGCACTTAGTAGAACTCGGAAAAAATGAAGCCATCAACACCGAAGTACTTATTGAAATCAATCCAGATTTAGTGGTTGGCTTTGCTGTTGATGGTAATAACAAGCCGCTAAACACCATCAAAAAAACAGGAATTCCGGTAGTTTATAATGGCGATTGGACCGAAACAACGCCTCTCGGAAAAGCAGAATGGATTAAGTTTTTTGCAGCTTTTTATAATAAAGAAGAAAAAGCCAACGAGCTATTTACAGAAATAAAAACCGAGTATAAAAAAGCAAAAAAGCTGGCAGAAAATGCAAAATCCACTCCTACCGTTTTAATAGGTGCGATGTACAAGGATGTTTGGTATGTACCACAAGGAAAAAGCTGGGCAGCACAATTTATTACTGATGCTAACGGAAATTATCTTTGGAGTAATACCGAAGGGACAGGAAGCCTATCTTTAAGTTTAGAAAGTGTTTTAGACAAAGCAGAACACGCAGAAATTTGGATAGGACCAAGTTATTATACCAATTTAAAACAGCTTCAAAAAGCACACGCGGTTTACGAACAGTTTGATGCTTTTAAAATTAATAAAGTATATAGCTTTACCAATAAAGTAGGAGAAACTGGCGGACTTTTATATTTTGAATTAGCTCCCAACCGTCCTGATATTGTTTTAAATGATATGATTAAAATTTTGCATCCAGAGTTGTTACCTGATTATGAGTTATACTTTTTTGATAAACTGAAGTAGAAATTATTATACTGATATACTTATAGTTACACAAAGTTTTAAAAAAACTCCTAGTAAAATTTATTTGTCAGTCTGCTCCAGCAATCATTCGTGATAATTAGTGTAATTCGTGTCCTTTTTAAAATCTGCCCATACATACATTTTTTTCTAAGAGACTTCTTTAAAACTTTGTGTAACTTTGCATTTCACTTCGCATCCCGATAGTTATTAGGACTGTGTTATAACAAAAACCTCTTATTAATTATTGAAAACCCAAAAATCATATAAAACCCATTTTCTAGTTTTAGGAATTCTATTACTACTTTCATTTTTGCTAAATGTTAGTTTGGGGTCGGTTGCTATTCCTTTTAGCGAAATCATTTCTGCACTTTTTGGAGGAGAAACCTCAAAAGCTTCCTGGGAATTTATCATCTTAGATTATCGGTTACCAAAAGCAATTACTGCGATTTTAGCAGGTGGCGGATTGGCAGTTTCAGGATTGTTAATGCAGACACTTTTTAGAAATCCGTTGGCAGGTCCTTTTGTTTTAGGATTGAGTAGTGGTGCGAGTTTAGGAGTTGCTATTTTAATATTAGGAGCAGGAATTTTTGGCGGTGCTATAGGCGGATTATTACTAAGTTCTTGGAGCCTAGTCATCGCTTCTGCCTTGGGAAGTTTTTTAGTGTTGTTAGCTGTCTTATCGGTTTCTTTTAAGGTAAAAGACACAATGACTTTACTCATAATCGGATTGATGTTTGGTAGTGTTACCGCTGCAATCGTATCGGTTCTCTCCTACTTTAGTAATGCCGAACAATTACAGCAATTTGTATTCTGGAGTTTCGGAACTTTAGGAAATGTTTCATGGCAGGGGATTTTTATATTATTTACCAGTGTTGTTATTGGGTTGGGATTAAGTATTATTTCAGTAAAACCACTAAACGCATTATTATTAGGTGAAAACTATGCGAGAAGTATGGGAATCAATATTAAAAAAACAACCCTTTTTATCATATTAGCAACGAGTTTATTAGCGGGTGGAATTACTGCCTTTGCAGGACCCATTGCTTTTGTAGGCTTGGCAGTTCCGCATTTAACTCGGCAGTATTTTACGACTTCCAATCATTTAATTTTACTGCCAGCGGTTTTGCTTAGTGGCGCTGTATTAATGTTATTATGTGATACCGTAGCACAATTACCGTTTACTGAATACACCTTACCAATTAATGCAATAACGTCCTTGATTGGTGCGCCAGTGGTAATTTGGTTGCTGGTTAGGAAGCGGAAAATGTTATTTTAAAATTATAACACAAAGAACTACGAAGACTCACAAAGTTCCACAAAGAAAGAGTCAAAGGACTTCGTGCAACTTTGTGTACTTTGTGTAACTTTGTGCTACAACTAAATGGTCGCATCAATTTAAAAATGAGTGAAAAACAATAAAGAAAATATAGTTATTGAAGCTTCCTGTTTAAATGTAGGTTATATCACAAAAAAGAAAAACCTAGTAATTTCTGAAGGAATCAATTTTTCAATTAAACAAGGAGAATTGATTGGATTGGTTGGAACTAACGGTATTGGAAAATCTACATTATTAAGGACTTTAGCTGGTATGCAACCTTTATTAGAAGGTGTTATTTCAATAAACGGAAAAACATTAAATAATATTTCAGCTTCAGAATTAGCTTCCGATTTAAGTGTTGTTTTAACCGAAACTCCTGCTTCTCAAAATCTTTCAGTTTTAGAATTAGTTTCCTTAGGAAGACATCCATATACCAATTGGGTAGGCAGCCTTTCTGAAAACGATCAAGAAATTATCAATACAGCTATTTCGTCCACCAAAATTGAAGAATTACTTCATAAAAAATGTTATGAATTGAGTGATGGTCAGTTACAAAAGGTATTAATTGCACGGGCATTAGCACAAAATACTCCCATAATTTTGTTAGACGAACCCACCACACATTTAGATATATTTCATAGAGCTTCCGTTTTAAAACTATTGAAAAAGTTAGCTTCAAAGAACGAAAAAACCATCCTTTTTTCAACCCACGAAATAGATTTAGCGATTCAAGTTTCAGATAAAATGTTGGTAATGACAAAGGGTAACACATTCTTTAATACTCCTGATAATCTAATATCACAAGGTTGTTTTAATGATTTATTTCCTGAAGAAATCATTAGTTTTGACACCCACTTAAAACGTTTTGTTTTAAAATAAGTACTTTCGTATTCCCAATTTGAAATGATCATTACTTTGAAACCAAAAACCTATTATTTTATCCTATTTCAACTGCTTTTTATAAGTACTTGTTTCTCGCAGTCCTTTATAAAAACTTGATTATTACTTTAGAAAATATTTTTACCGAAGAGCAGGGTTTAAAAATTTATAATCCAAAATTCTTGGTGTTTGATGTTGATAAATTTTTATGGCTTTTTGGAAAATAAAATACTAATTTTAAATGTAGGAGAAGACAATCATTTATTACAACGGTTTAATGGAGCTAATTTTGACAATATTCCTTTGCCAGATACTCATTTAGTAGCAAGTCAAGATATTTATCTAACAAAATTAAATGATGGATTGATCTATGCTGTTTTTAAAAAACATCAAGATTCTAGACTTTATATTCTACATCCTAAAACTGTTATTTTTAAAGATTATAAAGAAAATATTGCCATACAGGATACCGATAAAAATTACAGGAAGTTTTTCCGTTTTTCTAAAAACCTCCATCAAACCAGATTTTTCATACCATAAAAAATAATATTATATCGCCACTTGCAACAATAACTAATATTGAAGTGTTTGATATTTTAGGAAGAGTAATTACAACTACAACCGTAGCAAACAAATTTAGTTGTCAATTAGATTTATCTAATCTTAACAAAGCGATGTATTTTGTACAGGTTAGTACAAATGATGGCAGTGTTACAAAACGTATTATTAAAAAATAACGCATTGTTTTTGCATTTATTCACACCGTGATTTTGAGTCACGGTGTGAATTATTAATTCAAAAAAGGATTATCAAAGAGTAATGTCATTTACCTAGTTTAGGTATTTATTTGTTGTAAGAAGAGAAAAGCCGTTTCAATTAATTTTGGAGCGGTTTTTTTTAATGCAATAAATTCCGAAATTTAATTCCGAAATTACTTAACTTTAAAAATTCAAAAACTTCAACTATGTCTGAAACCTTATTATACATACTTTTCGCAATCATTACAGGTATTACTGGTTTTTTTATTGGAAAAACAATCATACGTTTAAAACAAAAATCGGAAACTGGACAACTCGAAGCTAGTCTTTTACATTCTAAAGAGGAAACTGCAAAACTTGAAAATAAAGCCTCGACCTTAGTTAAAGAAAAAGAAAACATCCGAAACGAAAAAGAAAACTTAAACCTAGAACTTACCAAAAGAACTTCCGAACTTCAAAACCTAGAACAAAAACTTCAAGAACAAAAAGCAGAAGTCGATAAATTGAATGAAAAATTCACTAAAGAATTTGAAAATTTAGCCAATAAAATACTAGATGAAAAGTCTGCAAAATTTACGCGCCAAAATAAAGAAAATTTAGATTTATTATTAAATCCTCTTCAGAAAAAAATAGAATCTTTTGAGAAAAAAGTATCCGATTCGCAAACCGATAGTGTGAAGATGCATTCTGCTTTAAAACAGCAATTAGAAGATTTAAAAGACCTGAATCAAGAGATGAGTAAAGAAGCCATCAACCTTGCCAACGCCTTAAAAGGAGATAGCAAAGCACAAGGAGATTGGGGCGAAGTACAGCTGGAAATCATCTTGGAAAAAGCGGGATTATCTAACGGAGTGCATTTTACAACCCAAGGTGGTTACAGAGATGAAGATGGAAATTTAAAAAAGCCTGATTGCATTATTAATCTTCCAGATAATAAACATTTAGTTGTCGATTCTAAAGTCTCTTTAACCGCTTATGAAGGCTATTATTCTGCTGAAGAGGAGGAATTAAAAGAAACGAATTTAAAAAAACACGTTGCCAGTATTCGAAAACACATTAAAGAGTTAAGCGATAAACGCTATACCGACCTTTACGGAATAAACGCCCCCGATTATGTATTGATGTTTGTACCTATTGAAGCTGCGTTACTGCTTGCTTTAAACGAAAACAACAATCTTTACCTAGAAGCATTTGATAAAAATGTGGTCTTGGTTTCTACTTCTACCCTATTGGCAACTTTAAGTACGGTTTCTTCTATTTGGAAACAGGAAGATCAAAAGAAAAACGTGATGGAAATCGCTCGCCAAGCGGGTGCTTTGTATGATAAGTTTTCTGGACTGATTGAGGATTTAATGGGAGTAGGAAAAAAACTAGATGCTGCTAAAACTGATTATTCTGCGGCTATGAACAAACTTTCAACAGGTAACGGAAATTTAGTTACTAGCGTTGAAAAAATTAAAAAATTAGGAGTGAAAACTAAAAAATCGCTTCCAGAAGTTCTTTTAAAACGAGCAGAAGAAGAATAATTTGTAACTTAGCACAAATCAAATAGTTTATGAAAAAAGCACTTTACAAAATACTCGCTGTAATTATTTTATTAGCAATTGCTTGGTTTGCATTTATTTATTTTGTGCCTTATAGTGAAGGAACTCGCTCTGGTGAATTAATTAAAATAACCCATAAAGGAGTCATCTTTAAAACTTGGGAAGGTGAAATAAGCCAAGGAATTAGTGGTGCTCAAATTTTTTCTTTTTCAATACTTGATAAAGACGAACAAATCATTAATGATTTAAAAGAGTACCAAGGAAAATACGTAAAACTAACTTATATAGAACGCTATGCTTCATTTGTGTTTTGGGGAGATACAAAGTATTTTATTACTGAAGTAGAAAAAGAGACTTCTCCTCATTTTAATAAATAAACCAATAGAGTTACTTAATTTATAGGATTTTAAATGAAAGTTTTAAAGTAACGAATTCTTTTTGACCTTTCTCAACATCAATGGTTCTTTCAGATAATATTTCAACATAATCGTCACCTTCATAATCTAATTGAGGTTTGTATTTGTATGATATATTCCCATTGCTTTCATTTTGATAATATTCACTTATTTCAAAATGTAGTGCTTGTGTTGTTATTTCAACTTCGTCGCCTTCTTCTATAAATCGACCTAAATAGTATTGGTACGATAAATTACTAGAAAGGTTAATAGTAATCTCTTTTGTTTTGTATATTATATCATCTTCTTTTGAACAAGAAACAAACAACACAAATACTAATATTATAACAATTATCCTTTTCATTTTTTACAAAACAATTTTAATCGCAATATACAACTTTACCAATTTTTTTTTATCAACAGCTTTTCAAATTAAAAAGTCATCTACCAAAATTATTATTTTAAAAAATTAAAGTTAAAAAATCCTTATTAAATTAAATCCAAAAAAGAAATCACCATCACCCCAATCGCCCTGAGCTTGCGTAATAAATCCTTCTTCGACCATTGCTTGGGAATTGGAAAAATGTAATTGAAAAACGTGATCTCCCAATTCTAAATCGGTACCAATTGATAGCGGATTTCGATATACTGAATTACTGTTTCTATTCATATGGATTCCGTAATCCATTGTAATACTCACCACATCCGAAATTTTATAACGACCTCCTAATCCTACAGCAAATTGATCGTTTTCTTCATCGTAAGTTAGTGTTGTTCCATCTGATTGCTCTACAAAACTTCTAGTTGCTAAATTTTCATGAATATAGGTTGGTGACACTAATAAAGATAAGCTTTTATTAATTTTTCTTGAAAAAATAACCTGTGACGTATAAGTTAATCGATCTTGAAAATCTAAATTTGGATAAATATCATCGTCAAGAGAAGTATTTGCAGAAATAAAATGATAACCTACAATCGTTACTGGAAACCCATCTTTTTCTTGTTGTTTTAACCGATATTTTACTTGAAGTCCATATTTTTTTTGATTAGACGTTCTTGAAATACCCACGTTCAACCAATCATAAAATCCATAAATAAATTTAAATTGAGTAACCGAGTTATCCAAACCAAAAAAGTCATCAATTCCGTTTTGAACAGATCCGAAACGGTGTGAGATGATCATATATAAATCGCCTTTATAAGCCAGTTTAGTGCTTTCAAAATTGATTACTTTTAAGGAATTAAAAACTCCATAAACCGGTATTTTTTCTTTTTTCACTTCTTCTTCTTTTTCTTCTGCTTCAGTTTGAGAAAATGATAATACAGGAACTATCAATAATAAAAATATAATTTTTTTCATAATGCTATTAGTTAATTTTCTAATAATCCGTCGTTATTCCATTCAATAATCAAATCGATAGAAGATTGTGGTAGTCTTGGTCCACCTAAAGGCATCAATCCATTATCGCCCACATTTTTACTAATCTTACTTATTAAGTCTCGATTTTGAACAGCTTCTTTTACATGCTCAAAAGAAACCAAAGACATGGGTGCTCCATTTTGTGGTGGATTACTATGGCAAGCTATACAAGCACCGTCAATAATATATTTTACATCTTGATAAGTAACAATTTCTGGAATAGGATTGGTTTCTTCTTCAATATCATCGTAGGTGTTTTGAGAACAGCTAAATATTGAGAAAATTAATGGAATAACAAATATATTACGGAGTTGTTTTATTTTCATTAGTGATTTGTTGTTGTTCTGTAAAAAACAAGATAATCATGAATTATCCTACCTTTTATAATAAATTTAAGAAATATAAAATTAGTAACGGCGTAACTTAAAGTTACACCGTTGCATGTATTATCACTAATTTTATTTACTTAAGTACATCTTTCTACGAGAATATAAATTGTAAAATTCATCGTCTTTTAAACTGTCGATAAATAATATACTTTCTCCAGTACTTTTCATTTCTGGACCTAATTGCTTATTCACATTCGGAAATTTATCAAAACTAAAAACCGGCTGCTTGATTGCGTATCCTTCTAACTGAGGATTAAAGTCAAAATCGGTCACTTTATTATGACCCAACATTACTTTGGTAGCATAATTTACATAAGGCTCGCCGTAGGCTTTTGAAATAAATGGTACTGTCCGAGAAGCTCTAGGATTTGCTTCAATAATATATACTGTATCGTCTTTAATGGCAAACTGAATATTAATCAATCCTACCGTATTTAAAGCCAAGGCAATATTTTTGGTATGATCTTTTATTTGCTGCATCACAAATTCCCCTAAATTAAAAGGAGGCAATGTTGCGTTTGAATCTCCCGAGTGAACTCCACAAGGTTCAATGTGTTCCATTATACCAATAATATACACATTTTCTCCATCACAAATTGCATCTGCTTCTGCTTCTATTGCTCCATCTAAATAATGATCTAAAAGCAATTTATTATTTGGCATTTTCCGAAGAATATCAATCACATGTTCTTCTAATTCCTTTTTATTAATTACAATTTTCATTCCCTGACCACCTAGTACATAAGAAGGTCTAATTAATAATGGAAAGTCTAGAACATCTGCTAATTTTAGAGCTTCCTCAGCAGTTTCAGCTACTCCAAACTCTGGATATGGAATATTAATATTCTTCAGAATAGTAGAAAAACTTCCCCTATCTTCTGCTAAATCTAATGACTCAAAACTAGTTCCTAAGATTTTGATTCCGTAGCGTTCTAATTTTTCAGCTAATTTTAAAGCAGTTTGTCCGCCTAGCTGAACAATAACTCCTTCTGGTTTTTCATGCTGAATAATATCATAAATATGTTCCCAGAAAACAGGTTCAAAATATAACTTGTCTGCAACATCAAAATCGGTTGAAACGGTTTCAGGATTACAATTAATCATAATGGTTTCGTAACCTAATTCTGAAGCAGCTAAAATTCCGTGTACACAACAGTAATCAAACTCAATACCTTGACCAATTCTATTTGGTCCCGAGCCTAAAACAATGACTTTCTTTTTATTGGTAACAATACTGTCGTTTACAGAAATACGATTTCCATCGGCAGTTTCCATTTCATTTTCAAAAGTGGAATAATAATAAGGAGTTTCTGCTTTAAATTCCGCCGCACAAGTATCTACTAATTTGAAAATACGTTTTACTTTAAGTTCCTCACGTTTTTTATACACCATACTTTCCACGCAGCCTAACATATGTGCTATCTGGCGGTCGCCATAGCCTTTTTGTTTAGCTTCTAAAAGTAAATCTCGAGGTAACGTATCTATTTTATTTTTTGATATTTCTTTCTGAAGAAAATACAACTCTTCATATTGTTTCAAGAACCACATATCGATTTTCGTAATCTCATAAATACGGCTTAATGGAATTCCCATCTGAATCGCATCGTAAATTACAAATACTCGATCCCAACTTGCGTGGGTTAATTTATCGATAATTTGATCGTAATTTTTATAGCCTTTTCCGTCAGCACCAATTCCATTCCGTTTAATTTCAAGTGATTGTGTTGCTTTATGCAATGCTTCTTGAAAGGAACGTCCAATTCCCATTACTTCACCAACAGATTTCATTTGAATACCTAAAGTTCTATCTGATCCTTCAAATTTATCGAAATTCCAACGTGGTATTTTTACAATAACGTAATCTAAAGTAGGTTCAAATAAAGCCGAAGTAGATTTAGTGATCTGATTATTTAATTCATCTAAACTATAACCAATGGCCAGTTTTGAAGCAATTTTTGCAATTGGATAACCTGTCGCTTTAGAAGCTAAAGCAGAAGAACGCGAAACACGTGGATTGATTTCAATAGCAATAATATCTTCTTTTTCATCAGGGCTCACCGCAAATTGCACATTACAACCTCCGGCAAAATCACCAATACTTCGCATCATATGTATCGCCATATCACGCATTCGTTGATAACAAGTATCGCTTAAAGTCATTGCAGGAGCAACTGTAATGGAATCACCTGTATGAATTCCAATAGGATCCATGTTTTCTATAGAACAAATAATAACAACATTATCATTTGCATCTCTAAGCAATTCTAATTCAAATTCTTTCCAACCAATTAAAGCCTTATCAATCATTACTTCATGAATAGGAGAAATTTCCAAACCTCGTGTAAGCAACTCATCAAAATCTTCTTCTTTATGGACAAAAGAAGCACCAGCACCTCCCAATGTATAAGAGGCTCTAATTATCAAAGGGAAACCAAATTCCTGAGCAATTTCCTTACCTTTTAAGAAAGAATTTGCAGTAGCTTGTGGAGCCATAGGAATTCCTATTTTAAGCATCAATTCTCTAAACTGTTCTCTATCTTCAGTAACATTAATGGCAGCAATATCAACTCCAATCATTTCTACATCAAAATCTTTCCAAATTCCTTTATCATCTGCTTCAATACAAAGATTTAAAGCTGTTTGTCCTCCCATTGTTGGTAAAACAGCATCGATATTTGGATGTGCCTTTAATATCTTTATAATAGATTTTGTCGTTAATGGAAGCAAATAAATATGATCAGCCATAGAAGGGTCGGTCATAATAGTTGCTGGGTTCGAGTTAATTAAAATGGTTTCAATTCCGTCTTCACGTAAAGAACGTAACGATTGTGAACCTGCATAATCAAATTCACAAGCTTGACCAATTACAATAGGTCCTGATCCAATAATAAGGATTGAAGAAAGGTTGATGTTTTTAGGCATAATAATAAATCTTTTTCAGTGGGTTAAATTACGATACAAAAGGGTATAAAAAAAAGGTGTTGCTCTAAGAACAACACCTTTTTATATGTATTTATCAACATTATTTTTTGTGACGAGTTTCAGATGAAACAGAAATTTTCTTTCTGCCTTTCGCTCTACGTGCTGCTAGCACTTTTCTACCACTTACAGATGCCATACGCTCTCTGAATCCGTGTTTGTTTCTTCTTTTTCTTTTTGAAGGCTGAAATGTTCTTTTTGGCATGTCTTGTATTTTTATAATCTAATATAGTAATCTCTTATTTAGTATTGAAACTATATGCCTCAAAACCGAGTGCAAAGATACAATCATTTTTTACTTACACAAACCAAAATAATAAATTATTTCGAATAGTTTTTTATACCTTTGACACACATACAAGATGTAACTTTTGTCCAAACTAAAATTAATTTTGTTTAAATTTAATTAATGAATTCACAAAAACTATATATTAATAAAGTACTACCTTATATAACTAATATTTAAAAAATGTGAAATCTACAGCTATGAAATTAAAAACATTGAGCAATAATTAGCAGAGTCTTTAAATAAAAAAACATTCACGAGGTACTAGATATCCCTGATTTTAAAGATGTAAAAGACAATAAAATATTGCCCAAAGTTCTCAATATTGCAATAAAAAAATTAAAATTATCTAAAACAATAGAATTTATTAGACTAGACAACAAAAAAATTATACGCATGGATAACAAAAATTATCAGCTAGTTGTTTTTTGTATGGGAGAAGTTCCAAAAATATGTTATACTGAAAAAAATATTATTTTCTTTTTGTATCAACCTGGTTTTAATAAAATCTACTATTGTGGTAAATTATTTTTAAAAAAAGAAGAACTTACAACTACATCTCATGATTTTACAAATTTTGAAGTTTTAGAAATATGTTAGAAATTAAAAATAAAAATTTAAAAGACCTTTCTTTTATCGACCTATTTGCTGGTATAGGGGGATTTCATTATGCATTAAGCTCATTTGGAGCAAATTGTGTTTATGCTTCTGAAATAGATAGTAAAGCTTCTGAAACATATCTAAAAAATCACAGTTTAAAACCATTTGGAGATATTACAAAAATAAAAGAAGAAAACATTCCTAAGCATGATATTTTATGTGGTGGATTTCCTTGCCAAGCATTTTCTATTTTTGGAAAGCAAAAAGGGTAACCTTGTTTTAAAAATAAAATAAACAATTATGTATATATGAATACTAGGGATAAGCTAATAGTAACTGGGCTTTATCTTTCTAAATATAGTCAACTTGGATTAAGAGAACTCGGGTTTCATTCTTTTCAAGAAGCTTTTAACATTCTAGGTTTTGCTTTAGGAGGCAAACCTAGCTCAATAAAAAACTACAGAGATGAGTTTGATCCATTGTTTCCAAATAAAAGAAAAGGATGGCATAAAAGAAAAATTCGAGACTATTGCAAAGTCTTTTATGATGAATACAACTCTATTGATTTTGTGGTATTCTCAAGTCTAATAAAATCCTTATCATTAAAAAATTATGAGTTAGAAAAATTCATAAAAACAATTGAAAAAAAAGATTATTAACAGGCAAAGCCGCTGAAGAATACTTTAAAGCTGAATATACGAAAATAGAAAAGTTTAACTCTCTTAAAATATATGACACAACATTAATGGCCTGCGGGTTTGATTATAAACTTTCTTCAAATTCAAATTTTTACTGTGTAGAAGTAAAAGGCTTAAATGAATTAAAAGGAAATATTCAATTAACAGAAAAAGAATATAGTATCGCAGAGAGTTTAAAATCAAACTATTGTTTATTTATTGTGAAAAATTTTAAAGAAAAGCCTTTTCACGAAATTATATTTGATCCACTAAATTCTCAATTGAATTTTAAAATAGCTAACAGAAAGGTGATCCAAGTAAGTTATAATGCAACAATATGATAAAGTATAAAGAATGCAGCTGTGAAGAACATTATTGGGAAGAAATAGTAGTTAATAAAGATGAAAATTATCAAACGAAAACTGTGGTTTATTTTCATTGCTCTCACTGCGGAATAGATTTTAGAATTGAAGATTTTGAAACGGGTAAAAGATTACTATAAAACTAAAACAAGCAATAGACGTTTAAAATGTTCAAGTAAAATTGGTTAGTAACCTTAAAGGTTTTAATCAAATTGATAAAAGGTGGATTGATAAATATACTGAAATGTGCAAATCCCAAATAATATTTCAAATCTATTAAAACAATATACTGGTGAAGTGTTGCCGTTAATATCAAATCCAAAAGACAAAAGACGTACTTTTGCAAATGAATTTAGTTCTGAAAATCAAAAATCAATTTTAAATTGGTTAATTAATAATAAAACACTAATTATTAGTGATCTATTAAAAGGAAGAGGTAAATTTTCTGCAGAATGGATGTTAGTAGCTCAAAAAGCAGATAACTCGGCTAGATGGGTTTTAAAGCCAATGAATTATTGCTTAAATTTTTTTGGAAATGGTGAAATTGAAATAACAAAACGAGGAAACTTTAAAATAGGAAAAATAACAATGCAACGAAAAGGTGGTGATGGAGGTAGAAAAACTGCACAGATGCTTCAATTTAAAATTAATCCAGCAGAATTATTTATTGATTAAACAACTAAATTTACCTTTCTTTGCAAAAAACATTTAATGTTCAATAAAAATATAAAATTAGTTTTAACAGCATTAATAATAGCTGTAGCCGTTTGGCAATTTGTAGAAGGAAATATAGGAAACGGAATTATGTACATTCTACTTTCTTCTATGTTCGTTTTTCTATATTTTAAAAATGAAATCATTCTTTTAGCCTTTCTTCAATTACGAAAAGAAAATTTTCCAGGGGCAAAAAAATGGCTAGATAAAATTAAAAACCCAGAAGCTTCCTTAGTAAAAAAACAAGAAGGTTATTATAACTACCTAAATGGTTTAATGGTCTCTCAAACCAATATGAATGAAGCTGAAAAATACTTTAAAAAAGCCCTAAGCTTAGGATTATCAATGGATACCGATATGGCAATGGCTAAATTGAATTTGGCTGGAATCGCCATGTCTAAAAATCGTAAAAGAGAAGCACAAAACCTTTTAACGGAAGCAAAAAATTTAGATAAACATAGTATGTTAGCCGATCAGATTAAAATGATGAAAGACCAAATGAAAAAAGCTGGACAACCAAGACAACAGTTTGGCAAGGCTGCAAGTCGTGGTAGTGGTCGTCGTTTTTAATAACAATATTTTCTTGCCATTACTTTAAATTAATCCGTATTTATTGTAGTTCATCGAATATATTTTTTTTTACAGAAAACTCTTTTACCTTTATAGTCAGTTATTTAACTATTGCCTATGGGTAGAAAACTACTTTATCTATTCTTGTTAATTTCTTTTTCAGCACTAACACAAAACTTAGAACCTAGAAATCTATTTTCTAAAGTTATTGGCGACAACATAAAAACCTACAGAGCAAAATCTCAAGAAGCTTATACAGATAGTGATTTTGAACGGGCTGATTTTTTATTTGATTCATTAATAAACAATATCGTTAACGGTAGTTATTTAGATAATTTTAAAGTTAGAAAATTATCTGGAAGAAAAATAGAATTGTACGACTTTGACAAACCAGTATTTTTAATGACTTATGCTTCGTGGTGTTCTCCTGGTTCTGGGGAAATTCCAGCATTAAATGAAATTGCTAAAAAACATCATAAGGAAATTGATTTTGTAATTCTATTTTGGGATGAAAAAAGTAACGTAAAAAAAGCAACTAAGGATTATAATAAGCACATTACTATTGTATATGTTGATGAAAAGGAAAACACCAACGATCATATTGTTGAAACTATGAAACACAGCTTGGGATTTCCTACTTCTTTCTTTATTAATGAAGATAAAATGATTCAAGATGTTAGACGAGGAGTTTTACACTATTATAATGAAGAATTTGAAATTTCTTTTGAACTGAATTACAGTTCATTTTTAAACGGAATTTCATTATTAAAGAACAAGAATTCTGATAAAAACAAATTAAGTTCTAAAGATAAATAGTAAAATTACTTCCCAAAAAACATTTTAAAAGCAGCTATTAAAAGTATCACTCCAAATATTTTTTTAAGCATATCTTGGTTAATGGAAATTGCTAATTTAGAACCAAAATAACCACCTACCACAAAACCAATTGCTATAATTAAAGCAAATTTCCAATTGATATAACCCTCGGAATAGTAATTATAGGCGGCTAAAAAAGTAACTGGAACAGCAAGTACTGCAAGGCTTGTTCCTTGTGCTGCATGTTGTGAATATCCTAAAACAACCACCAATAAAGGAATCATTATAACGCCTCCTCCTACTCCAATTAATCCACTAAGCATTCCTGCCAAAACTCCAATAATTAATAAGGATACAATAACTGTTGCACTCATTTTCATATGTTTAAACTATATTTTTTAGCCGTAATCCCGATAACTATCGGGACTGTTCGCTACCTGCCACGCCAGCAGGCGGGTTAATCATTTTCTTGTGTGATAAAAATTTTAACATGCTCGTTTCATTTGATGGTTTTATAATATCCTTCTTCTGGTATTTCAATATAATATTCTTTTCCTGAAGAGTTTTTTAAATAATTATCTCGCAACCAAGGATTGTGAATCTTTAAAATTTTATAATTAATACCATGTTTTATAGCAAAAGAAGCAAAATCTGTAACTGCCGTATCAACCTTTACCTTGTAAGTTGGTATAGTTTCATATAAATCGGATTCTCTAAAATTAAATCCGTATTTCTGAGGATTGGACATTATTTCTTTAAAAGCTAAAATTCTAAAAACATACCGACTTGTCTCACTATTTAACAGTAAATCATAATAACTATTTGAAGCTTGTTGTCTTATTTGTTGTTTAGCAATCCCTCCTCTTCCAGCATTATATGCAGCTGCGGCCAATGTCCAGCTTCCAAATTTCTTTTTTGCACTTATTAAGTATTCCGCAGCAACCCTTGTAGCAATTTCTAAATTATAACGCTCATCAACATAAGAATTAATTTCCAAACCATATTCCTTTCCTGTGGCTTTCATAAAATGCCAAAACCCAGCCGCTCCAGCTGGAGAACGATTATTCATCAAACCACTTTCAGCAACAACTAAATATTTAAAATCATCAGGAAGTCCATAATTTTTTAATAAAGGTTCAATGATTGGAAAATATTTATGAGCCCGTTTAAACAATAATAACCCGTTGGATTGCCAATAAGTGTTTACCAACAACTCTCTATCCATTCGCTCTCTAATATCAGGATTATCCAAAGGAACAGGTTCACCAGCAAAGTCCATTTTCTCTGGAATAGGTAAGGCATAAATATTATAATCATTTATTATTTTACGCTTAACGATAGCATCTGTCGGTGCTTCTTGAACTGCATTTATAAATAAAGTGCCCGCTCCAAAGAGAAGGATTCCAAATAAAATTTTTGTTGTAAGTTTCATAGCTTCAGAAATATTATAGATTAATATGAACCTAAAAGGGGGGATTTCTTTCAGAAAAAAATTTAATTATTTTATTGAATAAAGATATTAAAAAACAGCTAAGAATTTCTATTAAATACGTTAATGATTTAGAAATTATCAAAAACTTTTCAACCTAATAAGTTAATCTAATTCAACATCTTTTTCGATATTTATTTCAATATCAAGATTTATTTCATTGAAGTTTTCGGAAGCTTTTACCATTAATGTAGAGCCAATGGAATGAAATAATTCATTAGTTTTAATGACAAACTGAGCTTGTTTATTAATATTGAAATTAGGAATTCCTAATAAAGTCAAGTCTGTTGTACCAGAATATTTTCCTATTAATTCATAAAAAGGGATCTGCTCTACGGCATTATTGATGATTTTAGTTTCAACTTTAACGCGAATATCATCTACTAAATTAAGAATATTATTCTCAATAATTTCACTTTCAATATTGCTATTATTTACAAATAGAACCCGAATTACCGTCTTCGACCATTTGGGAGATTGAATGATAAAACGAGCGATATTCAACATCATTTCAGCATTTTTACTATCGGTTTCTCGCCACCATAAATCGATGGTTTGGTAATTTCCGAATTTCTTTTGTCTATCGAAATCCAAGTACAGTAAATTATAATCTAGATACAATAACTTCTGCGTCATTTCGGAATATTCTTCAGAATTCTCCAAACCCTTTGGCCAACCCATCATAATGGTATTTGGATCGACACCCGAAAAGCCAAAAATGGAAGCGATATCTTCAATTCCTTTATAAATATTATTCACTTTTATCTGACGTGCAAAAACACCAATTTTTTCAAAGTATTCTTCTTTTACAATCTGATTCGATTTTGGCAATGGCATGGTACTTTCTTTGTCTAATATTAATTTAAAATTAGTAACAATTCCTGTTCTTCCTGCTAATGTTTTTCCTAATTCAACCAAATATGTACGGTGTTCACTTTCACCACTAAAAAGAATAATATTAGGATTCCATTGATTACTCATTTCGGTTGGTTTTGATTCTATTTTTTGCAATCCGTTGGCAACAATTTTTTTCCAAACACTTAACCAAACATCTCCTGTCATTAAAGCTATTTGTTTATGTTGTAACCAAATATAAATTCCTAAAATAATTGCAATTGAAGCAAACATTGCCAGTGCATCTAGTTTAAACATTACTCCAAAACAAGCTATAAAGCCTAAAAGTCCAATCCATTTTTTTATTTTAAAAGTGGGCTGAAAATCTGGATTTGCCCAACTTTCAAGAAAAAAGGAAAGGTTGATAAAACCATAAGCCGACAAATAAAACATAGAAACTATTCGGGCAATAACGTCTAATTCTCCAATTAAAACTCCTAATTGGGCAATTACAAAAACCATTAATAAAGCATTTACAGGTTCGTCGTTTTTACCTTTTCCTTTTCCAAAAAATTTAGGAGTAATCTTATCAATCGACATGGCTTGTAATATCCTTGGACCACCTAAAATTCCACCCAAAGCAGAGGAAAGTGTTGCTCCCCAAATTCCCGCAACAACGGCTGGAGCAAAAAGAGCGATTTTCATTAAAATATTATAATCAGATTTTAAAACTTCAGCGTCAATTTTATAATATAGAAAAACGGCTAATACAATATAAACTATAAACCCAACAGCAATAGCAGTAATGGTCCCATTTGGAATCGCTTTTTTTGGATTGTCCAAGTCGCCACTCATAGCAATTCCTGCTGTAAATCCTGTAACCGCTGGAAAGAAAACCGCGAATAACACTTCCATAGGAATGGAGTTGGGTTGAGTTACTGTTTCTAAAACTTCAGGAATATAATCTGATGTTCCAATAAATATAGAAAACAACGAAACGACAATGGCGATTAAAATAAAAAACTGTGTTTTTAATGCAAACGAAGTACTAATTAATGCAATTGCGGTTAGTACTAACAAGGCAATGGATCCTGAAATTCGCAAGCCATTAATATTGGTTTCAAAGCCTAAATAACTATTAAAACTTTCCGCAAAACCAATTAAATAAAGGGCTATGGAAAGCGCCGTTCCAACATACAAAGCAATACCGATAGCACCACCAATAGGAATTCCCATACTTCTGGAAAGGATATAATAAATTCCTCCAGGACCTACTTTTTTATCTGTTGAAATGGAAGAAACACTCAATCCTGTCGAAACCGAAATAACATGAGCAAGAACAATAATCATGATAGAACCTAAAAGACCTGCATTACCAACAACCCAACCCATTCTCAGGTACATAATCACTCCTAAAATTGTTAGAATTGAGGGTGTAAATACTCCAGTAAAAGTTCCGAATTTCTTTTTTCCTGACATATTAGTTTAATAAGTGCCTTCTATAATTTTAGGCAAATTAGTGTTCAACCATTTATATTTTGTGATTAACATAATGTGGGTTCCTTCGGGAACAACAATACATTTTTTAATTTTATTAATAGGAAACACCAGGTCTTTATCACCATGAATATGAATAATATTTTCGATTTCTTTAGATTGGTTCCAACTTACCATTTGTTTGATTGCCCATTTTAAATAATCTGTATTTTTAACGGAAAGATAATTTTGGTATAATTCTAATTTCTTTTTAGATTTAATTCCCAATCCATATTTTACCAAACTTTTTGTGTTTTCTAAAAAACTCTTCGGTATTAAACGATACGCAGGAATCACTTTAAAGAGCTTCATTTTTCGAGGCAATTCTCTTTTGGATTTCACACTCGAAATGATAATTAATTTTCGAACATTTAAAAAAGTATTCATTTCCTGAACCATTACTCCACCAAACGAAACCCCAATTAAAACAGGGTTTGGCTCTTTTACTTCAGCTGCCATTCGCTTTGCGTAATCTTGAATAGATTCGCTTTTTACGGGAATTAACCATTCGATAATATGGACTTCATACTTATTATCTGGAAATGAAATATGTTCAAATATTTCTTTCCCGGCAGCAAGTCCAGGTACAAAATAAATGTGAATTTTAACTTGATTCATATAGCTTTATCAAGAGAATAAGGGGTTAGCTCAATAATTATTCGTAAATTTACGCTTTATAGGAAAATAATCCTAACAGTATTTTAATTTTGAATACAATACCAAAACTACCATTAAAAAATAGAATGCAAATTCTTAGCTGATAATTGCAATTAATTTAAAATCAACTCCCTATATGATTGAAGATGTAGAAATTACTGACAATGAATTTTTAAGACAATTTGAATTGGAAGTAGGCGACAATATGGCTCGCATTGAGTACGCATTACAAGACCGAAAAATTTTTCTAACTAAGTACGAAATGCCTGAAGACATGGAAGAACAAGGTTTTAGAGAAATTTTTATCAAAGCTGTATTTACTGAAGTAGAAGAGCGCAGAATCCACTTGGTTCCTACTAGTCCTGAAATTGCTGGTTTTCTTCGTAAAAACCGTAGGAAATATAAAAAATTACTTCCTATTGGGATTAATATATAGATTTCCAATTGCCACGAATTCACAAATAATTTTATTCTAATTAAGGAAGGTAATCAATTACTAGCGATTCTTTTCTTTTAAATAGAATATAAAATTAGTGTATTAGTGGCTGTTTAATTTTCAAACTCAAATCTCACCAGGCCATCCTCATCAATCTTGGTTAGGTTAATTGTATGTAACGTGTTGATTAACTCGGGATTAAAAGGCGTTTTTACTTTTACATAATTTTCAGTAAAACCGTGGATATAGCCTTCTTTGTTTTCTCCTTCCAATAAAACGGTATGGCTAGTACCTAACTGACTTTCATAAAATACATGACGTTTTTTAACTGATAAACCTCGTAACATTTTGCTTCTTTTTTTCCGAATATTTATAGGTACAACTCCTTTCATTTCAACAGCTGGCGTATTTTCTCTTTCTGAATACGTAAATACGTGTAAATAGGAAATATCCAATTTATTCAAATAATTATAGGTTTCCAAAAACAATTCGTCTGTTTCTCCTGGAAAGCCAATTATTACATCCACACCAATACAAGCTTGTGGCATTTGATTTTTTATTTCTGAAATCCGCTCTGTATATAACTCCCGATTGTAACGACGCTTCATTAATTTTAATAATTCATTGCTTCCACTTTGCAACGGAATATGAAAATGCGGTACAAATGTTTTGGAATTAGCGACGAATTGAATCGTTTCATTCTTCAATAAATTGGGTTCGATGGAAGAAATTCGCAAGCGTTCAATTCCGTTTACTTTATCTAATGCTTGAATCAACTCTAAAAACGTATGTTCGTGTTTTTTATTTCCGAATTCCCCCTTTCCGTAGTCACCAATATTTACACCAGTTAAAACGATTTCCTTAATTCCTTGTTTGGAAATTTCTTCGGCATTTTTCAATACATTTTCCATTTCGTCGCTTCTAGAAATTCCTCTAGCAAGCGGAATCGTACAAAAAGCACATACATAATCACAACCGTCTTGCACCTTTAAAAAAGCGCGAGTACGGTCACCAATAGAATAAGAACCTACATAAAAATCAGCTTCTTCAATTTCGCAAGAATGTATTTCTCCAAAATCATTTTTAGACAAATCATTAATATAAGCTGTGATATTAAATTTTTCGGTAGCTCCTAAAACTAAATCTACACCGTTTACATTTGCCAGAGCTTCAGGCTTTAACTGTGCATAACAGCCCACAGCTGCTATAAACGCATCGGGATTTGCCTTTTGAGCTTGCTTCACAATATTCTTAAAACGATTGTTAGCATTTTCGGTTACAGTGCACGTGTTTATAACGTATATATCTGCTTTTTTAGAAAAATCTACACGATCAAAACCTTCATTGGTAAAACTCCTTGCAATGGTAGAAGTTTCACTAAAATTAAGTTTACAACCTAAAGTATAAAATGCGACTTTTTTTCTCGGATTCATTCTTGTATTTTTGACAAATTCCCATTAATTTTGGGATTGCAAAAATACAAACTAAAATCGGTTTCAAAAAAGCAGATGTACATCAAATTAAACAAACTAATCCTAACAATTTCAGTCATTTGTACTGCTTTATTTTTAGTTTCTTGTAATTCTGAAACACATTCAGATAAAGATCACTTGGTTTTTCGTTATAACGAACATAGTAATATTGGTACGCTTGATCCTGCTTTTGCCAGTAATCCGCAACTAATTTGGCCAACCAATCAGTTATTTAATAGTTTGGTACAATTGGATAATGAGCTTAATATCCAGCCAGATATTGCTAAAAGCTGGACGATAAACGACAGTACTTTTACTTACACTTTTATCCTTAGAAACGATGTTTATTTTCATAAAAATATCGCTTTTGCTGAAACTCAAAAAGATTCCACGCGTTTGGTAAATGCTAATGATTTTGAATACAGTTTTAATCGCCTTTTAGATGAAAAAGTAGCTGCCAGAGGACGATGGGTTTTAAATAATGTAGAGAGTTATCAAGCAGAAAATGATACTGTTTTTTCAATAAAACTGAAACAACCTTTTCCTGCGTTTTTAGGCTTACTTTCAATGCGTTTTTGTTCGGTAATCCCAAAAGAAGCAATTGATTTCTACGGAAATGATTTTAGATCAAATCCCGTTGGTACTGGTCCGTTTATGTTTAAACTATGGGAGGAAAATGTAAAATTAGTCCTTCGGAAAAATCCCGATTATTTTGAAGTTGACGAACAAGGAAATCAGTTACCCTATCTAGAAGCGGTTGCCATTACTTTTCTGCCAGATAAACAGAGTGAATTTTTACAGTTCATACAAGGGAAATTGGATTTTGTTTCAGGTTTGGACAATTCGTATAAAGATGAAATTGTTACTACCAAAGGAGAATTACAAGAAAAATATAAAGATCAAATTAAGTTAGTTACAAGCCCATATTTGAATACCGAATACCTTGGTTTTTTTATGGAAACGGAAGCTCCTGAAATTCAGTCGAAAAAACTTAGACAAGCCATAAATTATGGATTTGATCGCGTAAAAATGATTACCTATTTGCGAAACGGAATGGGAATTCCTGCCGTAAACGGGTTTATTCCAAAAGGCTTACCAGGATTTAATAATATTGAAGGTTACAGCTATCAGCCAGAAAAAGCACGTGAATTAGTCAATCAATTTAAGGCAGCTACGGGAATTCAAAACCCATCAATCTCCATTGGTACTAATAGTCAGTATTTAGATTTATGTGAATTTATTCAGCGGGAATTAGAAAAAATCGGTATTTCTGTTCATATAGATGTGATGCCACCTTCTACCCTTCGGCAAATGAAATCGTCTGGAGAATTAGACATTTTTAGAGCGAGTTGGATTGCAGATTATCCAGATGCCGAAAATTACTTATCGTTATTTTACAGCCCAAATTTTACTCCCAATGGACCCAATTATACGCACTTTAAAAATGAGGTTTTTGATAGTTTGTATGTGGAAGCTTTGACTATTTCAGATATAAATCAACGAAAAATACTATATACCAAAATGGATTCTATTGTTATGGAGGAAGCTCCTGTGGTTCCTTTATTTTATGATATGGCAGTTCGGTTTGTTAATAAAAAAGTGACTGGATTAGGAATTAATCCCCAAAATTTTTTGATTTTGAAACGGGTTCGGAAGGATAAATAGTTTTATCATATTTATTAAAATCACTTGACTTTTTATTTATTTTCACCTAACTTTACAATCGAATAGGCGGCTGACGACCAAGTCGCCAGTACACCTCTCACACCACTAAGCGTACGGTTCTCGTACTTAGCGGTTCATTAAACAAAAGATAATTTTAGTTGCCCTAAATAACTATGCCTCATATTCCGTTTCTGTTCGTCAGTTCAGACAACGTAGTCTCGCATAAAGGACTTGCACCTTTTGGACTTTCTTTACTTTATTTAAAGAACTTTATATATTTACCATTCAAGGCACACACACCGTATAAAATTAATTTCTAGTGCAAGCCTACTTACGAATCCCGAGGCTTCGGGACTCGCGGATTTTCTATTCAGTTTGTATTTACTAAATTTGGTATTGACAAAGGTTCTCAACGTTACAAATGCAAATCCTGTAGTCGAAGTTTCACAGAATATACAGGAACTTGGATGGCAGGACTTCAGCGCAAAGATAAGATTGATGATTACCTTGTTTTAATGCTTC